>DAOWAC010000155.1 GCA_030634785.1 Chloroflexota bacterium
CGTCAACTAATTCTGTGCAAACATGTACGCTTTGAGACGTGGAAGGCAGAACCTTTCCCCTAATTGCAAGAATTCTGCTTGCAGCTCTTACACCGGTCATAAAATCACCAGTGCTTTTTGCCAAAGCAACAATTAAAAGATTTCCAAAGCTCATGTCCTTAAGCAAATGTCCTTCAAACCTGTAATTGAATAAATCAAGCATTATTTTTTCTGATTTGCTTAATGCAACAAGACAGTTTCTTAAATCTCCAGGAGCAGGAATTCCAAACTCTTTTCTTAACTCGCCTGTACTTCTTCCTGAATCAGTTACTGTAACAATTGCAGTAATATTTTTTGTATACTGCTTTAGTGATTCAAGAACACTTGGCAATCCTGTTCCGCCTCCAATTGCAACAATCTTTAACTTTGCTCCGTTTTGTTTTTTGCTTTCAACAGTTTTCAAAAGCGGAAGCAAATTAGCAATATTTTTAATTGAATAATCAGGTTCTTCCAATTCATTCCTTGGCTTCATTTTACTAAATCGACCTCTTAAAACTCTTACACTGATTATTCCAAGCCTGTTTGCCATTCTTATTTCGCTTGTTACCTTGTCTCCAACAGCAACAATTTCACCAGGTTTAAGATGAAACAATTCCATTGCATTTTCAAATTTCTTAAACTTGCTTACATCCTTTTCAAAATCGTGAATTAAAATTAAATCAAACAGGTGTTTAATTCCTAAAATATCAATTTTTTTGGTTTGCCTTTCGTAAATTCCACTGGTAATAAGAACAAGCTTCATGCCTTTTTTTTTCAGTTTTTTCAAAGTAGACATTGCGTCTGGAAAAAGCTTTATGTTTTCAACCTCATCACTGTTATAAGCTTTAAATCCTGCTTTTACAAATGCTCTTCTTTCATCCTTTGTGCATCCAAAGCTGTCACACATTCTGTCAAAAATGTTTTCCATTGGACCAAGCTCGTCAAACAGCTTAATTTGCAAGGTATAAGCTTCTTTTGCAGAACAAGGTAAGCCTGCTTTAACAATTGCTTCCGCTGCCCTTTTCCTTGCATTATCAATTAGAGAACCACTGCAGTCAAACAGAGTATCATCCAAATCAAAAAAGACAGCTTTTATTTTTGTCATAAAAAAACCTCGGTTTTCTTTCAAAACAAGAGTCAAAACCTTAATAAATAAGGTTTGCTTTATAATTTTATCAATGTCCGAAACAACTTTAGGCAAAAAATTTGACAAAATAGAAAGTCACAAAATTGCACTACTTGCAAAAAGCAAAACAATTGAACAAGTCAAAAAGCTTTTGGAAAAACTTGCAAAAACAGGAAAACTAAAAGAACTTGAAATCGTTCTTTTTTACTGCAGTAAAAATGAGGAAACAATTCAATTCAAGGACGAACTTGCTTTGCTTGCAGAAAAAAACCCAACATTACAAATAGTACACGTGCTTACA
Organism: Chloroflexota bacterium; assembly: GCA_030634785.1. Lineage (GTDB taxonomy): Archaea > Iainarchaeota > Iainarchaeia > Iainarchaeales > JAFCCL01. Next base: position 1,446 of record DAOWAC010000155.1, read on the forward strand.
AACCTTGACGAAGGACAAAAAGAAAAATGGCTAGGCGAAGAAGGCTTTATTGACAGAAAGATGGTCAAAAGGCATTTGGACAACGAACAGGATTTCTTTTTCTTAATTGTTGGTACGGCAACATTTAACGAATCCTTACAAAAAAGACTGGAAGACGAACTTGCAATAAAGCCGGAAATGATTGAAATTCAAGAAGTCTAAAAACAGCAATGTTTAAGATATAGTTAAACACCTTTATTTTATATGGCAAAAAAGAGAAAATCCAGCACTCGTGGTTTTTCCAGTACTCGTGGTCTTGTAAAAAAAGTACATTCACGTTATTCTATTGGCAGAATGCCTGAAGGAAATTTCAAAAAATGGCTTGTGAAATATCTTAAAAGAAAAGGCATCCCAAGGGAAACAAGGCGGATTCAGCAATATGTCCAAATTTATAATAGAACAAGGCAATTAACTCCTCAAATGATTGACTTTGTTGAAACTATTTTTGCAAAAAGAAAGAACAAAAAATTTGGCAAACAGCTTGTTTTTTTGGGAAGAGGTGCAAGACCATTTTACAGAATTGCCAGAAAACTTGCAGTTTACAGGAATGCTCCATCGGAAAAAGTTACGCTGATGGAGTCAATTAAACTAATTGAGGCAGGACGAAGAGTTACTGGAAAAGTTTATGACAATCCTAGAATAAGAAAGAAACTTTTGGATTATATGAAAAC
>DAOWAC010000108.1 GCA_030634785.1 Chloroflexota bacterium
AAAAGCCAAAAAACGTTTAAACACCTATCTTTCGACAGGTGACGTGTTTATCTAAATTTTCAATAAAATACTCAAAATCGGCACTATTGGTCTTTTTCGCTTGGAAAGTATGCAGTGGTGTTTGGTTTAGGAATAATGGTAGGGGGGTGGGAATGGTTTAGGATTAGTTCCCACTTTTCTTCATTGCCTTGTAGGTCCATAAAGCATCTAATGCGTTACAAAATGTTTTTGATATATATGAGGAGGACCTGTTAACTATGTGGACTTTTTCATCTGCGTAAGATGGGTGTTTTGATTTTGAGAAAAGATAGCCTGTGTATCCTGCTCTTTCATTTTTTTCTCTAACCATTACTCTGTGAAATAAGTCGTATAACTTATCCAAGTTGCCTTCGAAGCCAATAGCATCCAGTTTTTTTATTATTTCTTTGGGCACACGTCCTTTTCTGGAAAGAAATCGTTTTTGGCTTTCAGCAAGGTCCAACAATTTCCTTAACTGTTCTTGATGTAAGCTGCTAAGTCTTTCTTCTTTCATATAATGGCTTACAAGAAATCTTGCAACAGGTCTGACAGTTTCTACTGGAACTTTTCCATTCATAGAATAGTAAAAAGGGTGCTTTCTAAAAGAGGCAGAACATGTCTTGTCAATTTGTGCCATAAAATGTTGTTCGGCTTTTTTCTTTAAAACGCCTGAAACCATTCTTCCAATAACTTTTCTTTTTTCTGCTTTTTTAGCAAGTTTGGGCTTTTGCTTCATACTTAAAATAACACAGCTATACATTAATTCTTTTCGTTTTTCATATAGCACGAGTGGGCTTTTTTGCTTGGAAAGTATGCAGTAGTTTGGTTTAGGAATAGTGGTTGGAAGGGGGGTGGTTTGAAGAAGCGTTACAGTAGTATTGCGTTTTCTTCTTTGAAGTGTTGGTCGCCGGTAACTATTTTTAGGCGGTATTGTTTTGCTGTTGCAAGGATTATTGCGCCTATCATGCCAAATCCTTTTGCTGTTTTTCTTTTTTTGATTTTTAGGATGCCTGCGAGCTCCAGTGTTTGCTGGTCCAAACCAATTATTGAAGAAAGCTTTTTCACTGCATTCATTTTGCTGTTCCTGTCAATATTGTTTCGTTCAATCCATTCACTAAGCTCTGCCAGACAAATTGCGCTGGTAAAACAGGCTTTTTCTTTAAGCAGTTGCTTTACTTTTGTGCCTTTTTCTGTTCCATTAAAGAACTCAATCCAAGCATAGGTGTCCAAAAGCAATTTAAATCGCCCTGTCTTTGTGGTCTCTTGCAAAAGACCTTGTTTTGGTTGAGCCAAACTCTTTCTCCAAAAGCGATAGGTCTTTCTTTATTATGGCAACCTTCACTTCCTGATTTTTCTTTATCTTGTCCTCTTTCATAACCTCTTTTGGAATAAGCACTCCAAAAGAAGTGCCAACCTGCCTAACCTTGCTTTCAAAAACTTCCATCAAAATCACCAATTATAATATATTATAATAAAGTATTTAAATATGTCTGTCTAATTATCATTTCTCTAATTTTTTTAGGTAGATAAATAGCAACAAAAATATCTGCCTAAAAACCTATTTTTTTATTTTATCTCACCTCTCACCCGCAAAAAAAAGAATCGGGTACGGGTTGGGTTTTTGGGAAAAGACTTAAATTGCAGAATCTGCAATATTATTGTATGCGAAAAAAACCTCCTGTCAGGAAACCGATGCTGAGCCTTTCGGCTCAACAGGCCTCAAAGTTGTGGAAGTCAGGAAGGCAGATTTGCATATCAGGAATGGCTTTGATCAGAAAGCGTGTTGTTACAAAGGCAGGAAAAAACATTGGATTAATAGCAAAAACAATCACTTCGCACGATATCCAATGGATTTATTACCCAAGAAAAGAACACTTTGAAAGTTTTGACAGGGGAGTAAGAGAACTAAAAAGATTTGGACCAGGCGACTGTTTCCGAGGGTCTGTTGGTTCAATTAGTATTACAAAGTTAGAATACAATTGTTGGAAAATAGAACACATTCAGGCACATTTCAAGACAGCAAAAGACGGACCTATAAACAGGGCGCTTGCAACAAAATACGGAGGCTGGAGGCACAGACTGCTTTCAGAAATCCTAAAAGAAGCAAAGCGCGAAAAAAAAGAACTGCTTCTTTGGATTCCGCCAGGAAAAGCCTCCAGTAGACAAAAATCAAAAAAAGCAGTATACAAAAAAATCCTAAAAGAGGCTGCTGAAAAAGAAGGCTTTACAGTAAAAAAAGACAGAAACTTTCTCGTTGCAAGCTATCGTCCAAAAAAACAAAAAAAAATAAAAAAAATTGACACCAGCATTGCCAACTAAGTGCAACTGAATGAAATGGCTACAAGTGTGATGGAATTTTGAAAAAGAGTGTAATAAACGGTTTTATTTTTTTGTCGAAGATTTTTTTCCCAATCTTTTTTTTGGCAATGAGACCGCCTATTACTCCCAGAACAAATCCTGCTATTGCGGCTATTGTTGCAAAGTAAGGTATGGCAAAAAACATTGTTGCCATATAATAAGTTGACTTATTCCATTCGTTGCCCCCTAAGTGGGAAAGTGTTCCAATAAGCAACACAAGAAAAGCAAGTGAGACCGAAACTATGTAGGCTAACGCATATGTAAGTGCGCCTCCAACACCACTCTCTATAAGGCCGTTTTTAAACTTTTTAAAAACAAGATATCCTGCCCAGGCAACCAAGACCAAAAAAACAAGGTAAAAAGACACATAAACGCAGTAATAGAGCACAAAATAATTAGCCAGGGAACCAAACAAACTCGTTACAATTGGGTAAAAACTCAGACTCCAAACAATTGCCAGTATCAACGGATACTTTACTACTTTAACAAATTTTACAAAATTCATTCAAACAATTTACTAGAAGCCCTTTCCCCTATTTTACCCTTTCGCTTACTAAAAAAACAAAAAAATATCGGCTTTGAATTGACACAGCATTGACCCTGCAACGCCAAAGGAAGGAACTGAACCATTTTAATCAAGGTTTAGTATTTGAATTTTCTTTCATATTTTTTGTGGTCAAACCATTCGAGGATTATTGCTACGATTTTTATGTTGCTTCCTTTTACTGTGTACACAAGCCTCCATGCATTTGGAAGGTCGTATTTCCACAGGTTTGCAATTTTGTATTTTTTTGCGTATTCTTTTGGCCACAGCTTTTTTGGAATTTTGATTCCTGTAAAAGGGTTTTTCTTTAAATCGTCCAATGCCCGGTCAATGAATTTGTGCAGTTCCTTTTCCTCAAATTTGCCTGATTTGAGTTTTTCAAAGGATTCCTTTGTTTCACTCTCTACAAATGAAACAAACTTTTCTCTACTGTCTTTTCTCATCTGACCACCAAGTGCTTTTTTCCCAAAGTTTTTTTTACACCTTCAGGGTCCCAAATCCAGACAATTGAACCG
>DAOWAC010000053.1 GCA_030634785.1 Chloroflexota bacterium
ATTTTTATTATTCTTTAATGACAAGGTCTAAAAAAAAATTACTTAAGCCTAGAAAGGGTTGCAACAAACCAGTTGTCAAATCCGACTTTTTGTGTTTTTATGACAACTTTGTTAAAAGTTCGAATCTAAAAGATTTAAAAAATGGTAAAAAATTTGTCAAACGTTTTGGAAAAGGTTTAAGTGAACCTGATGCATCTTTGTTAAAAATTAACAGATTTTGGAACAGGGCCGCGTCTTTTTATTTGACTACTTCTTCACCAAAAAGGTTCGATGTCGAGTTATTGCTTCTTAAACAGTATGCTTCCCTGCAGCCTGCTGACAAGATTGTTTCAATTGGAGCAGGTCCTGCTGTCTTGGAGGCATTTATTGCAAAAGAAATTGTTACCAAAGGACAGGTTACTTGTATTGATTCTTCTTTAAAGTTTGTTAGAATTGCAAGAAAAATAAGAAACAAAGTTGGTCTTAAAAATATGAGTGTGTCTGCAGGAAGTGCAACAGGTCTAAGGCTTTCCAATTCCTCCCAGGATAAGGTTTTGATGATGCAAACAATTTTGCCTAATACTATTCATTGGAAACCTGTTCTTAATGAGGCTTTTAGAGTAATAAAGAAAACTTCTTCTGCAAGACTTGTTTTAACCTTTGCTTTGGAGGGCAAGTCAGGTCTTGAAAAAATTAAATCATCTCTTTTTAAAAACGGTTTTTCTTCCGAGATTACTGCTTCTTACGGCAAAAGCGGTTCTTTGACTGCTTTTGCAATAATTGCGGGGGTAAGACCTTGTTTTTGGAACTAAAGCAACTGTTGTTCTTTTTAATTTCAAAAAGATTGCTGTGTTTTTTTCAGTGATTCAATTGTTTTTTTTACAGCTTTTTTCATTCCTGTTTTTGCTTTCCACCCGAGAGAATTAATTTTTGAAGTATCATATTCTCTTGTTCTTGCAAGTCTGTCAATGTGTTGTGTTGTAACAATTCCTTTATTGCCTTTTGTTATTGCCACAATTTTTGCAACAAATTTTGGCATTGTTTTAATTTTTTCACTTTTGTTAAATCCTTTTCTTATTTCTGCATACAATTCTTTTAATGTTGGCTTATCCTGTTCTGCTACCACAAAGGTTTCTCCAATACATTCTTTTTTGTTAAGTGTAAATACTAATGCAGAAACAAGGTCGTCAACGTAAATCGTTTGCCATATCTGTTTTCCGCCTCCGATTACTGGAAAGCCTTTTGCAGCAAGTTTGATTATGCTTTGCCAGTATTTGTTTGGACCAAATACAAGAGCGCTTCTCACAATTGTTATCGGAAGCATTTCTTGAAATTCAATAACAAGACTTTCTGCTTTTGCTTTGCTTTTTTCATAAGGAGTAATTGGCTTAATTAAACTTTTTTCGCTTACAATTCCTTTTACTCCTGCGTTTACTCCAACAGTGCTTAAGAAAACAAATCTTGAACATCTTGCCTTTGCAGCTGCTTCCAGAATGTTTTCTGTTCCTTTAACATTTACTTTTTCAAGAGCTTTGCTTTTTTCGTCCAGTACTGCTGCTAGATGAAAAACAGTATCAATTCCCTTACATGCCTGTATGCATTGCTTTTTGTCAAGCAAGTTATTGCCTTGGGCTGTATCAAATTCTTTTACTAAATGACCCTTTTTTTCCAAAACCTGTACGAGTTTTTTTCCAACAAAGCCATTGCTTCCTGTTACAAGAATATTCATTACATTAAACAGTGAGGATTAATTATATTAAAAGCAATGCTCTTTCTTTTATTAAAAAAAGGCCTTTCAAAATGCATATTCCGCACCATTTATTTCTTTATACAAGGGTTCACAAAGACCTGAAAAACATTCCAAAAGACGTTAAAACAATGATTTTTGGAATGTTTGTTTATGTTCTTGCCTGGGGCATTATTGACCCATTTTTTGCAATTTTTGTTCACAATATTGTTCAAAACTATTTTTTCACAAGCATTTTTTACGGAATGCTTTTTGTTGTAGGAGCAGTTGTTGCCCTTCCTGCAGGAGCTCTTGCTGACAAAGTAAACAAAATAAAAGTAACTGTTTTCTCAATGTTTTTATATCCAATTCTTGGATTGCTTTATTTTTCTGTTCCGTTTCTTTCTTCTACTGTTGGACTTGTTGTGCTTTTCTTTTCAAGACTCTTTCACGGAGTTATTGGAACTTTCTGGGTTGTTGAAGAATCTTTTATTAGAGAAAAGTCTCCTAAAAGTGAAACATCTGCAACATTTGGTCTTTACATTACTGCCTACAGGTTTTGTTTTGTGCTTGCTCCACTTATTGTAATTCCACTGGTGTTGTTTTTTGGCTTGAATTTGGAAAACGTTCAGTGGCTTTTGCTTTTCCTGATTCCGTTTTCAATTTTGGGCGGGTTAATAATTTCAAAAATAAAATCCACTAAAGGCACTCCATTTTCAAAAGCAGTAAAGGAAGTTGTTGTTCAGGACAAAGTCATCAAAAAAGAATTCAAGGATTTACAGGCGCTGGGTTTTGTAGGATATTTTACGCTTTTGATTGGATTTTTTATGATGTCAATTCAGACGATTGTTGTTTTTCTTATTCCTTTGCATGCAGTTTCATTGAACTTGGGTCTTATTGAAATTTCTCTGCTTTTTGCTCTGATGAATCTGCCGTTTCTTTTTTCATTTTTCTTTGCAGAGCTTGCTGATTCTTTAGGTAAGACAAATGTAATTGCAGTGGGTTTTGTGATTGCATCCATTGCATTGGCGGCAATTGCGTTTGATAATTCTCTTTCATTTGTTTTCTTTGCAGCTGCATTTGTTCTTGGAATAATTGTTGCAATTATTCAGCCTGCTGTTAATGGTTTGATAACAGACATAACTCCCAGGGTTAATGACGGAGAAATGACTGGTTTGTTTACGGCAACAGTGCGAGTAAGTGGATTCATAAGTGTGCTTTTGTTAGGTTTTCTTGCAGAATCATACGGTCTCCATTTTCCTTTTCTTGTTTTCGCATTTTTAATTCTTTTAATGGCAGGAATTACTTTTGCAACAAAGTCGAAGGTAGTTGTAAGGATTTAATCAGTGGTTGTGAAATTTGATGGTGATTGTAATGGTTGATGGAAGTGTTTGAATTTGGATGATTTTATGCAGATTGCAATTGAAGAAGCAAAAAAGGGTTTGGAAGAAGGCGGAATTCCTATAGGTTCTGTTCTTACAAAGGACAACAAACTTATTTCCAAAGGACACAATATGCGTGTTCAGGAAAACAATCCTATACTGCATGCTGAAATGACCTGTATTAGAAATGCGGGGATAATGGAAAATTATAACGATACAATTCTTTACTCTACTTTAATGCCTTGTTTTATGTGCGCTGGTGCAGTGATTGAATTCAAAATTCCAACAGTTATTGCAGGCGAAAGCAAAACTTATAAGGGTGCAAAGAAATTTTTGCAAAGGAACGATGTTAAGGTAATTGATTTAAATCTTCACGAATGCAGGCAAATGATGGAATCTTTTATTGAAAAAAATCCATTGCTTTGGAAAGCAGACATTGGCGAGCTCTAAGCATTGGAGAACTCTAAGCATTGGAGAACGCTAGCTTTTTTAGGCAAAAATCAGTCCAAGGATGTCTGGCCAAATCATTGCAGCAATACACCCTAGTAAAATAAATGGTCCAAAGGGTGGCATTCCTCTGTAAACAGGAACTTTTAAAATCCCGGTCTTTTTCAGTATTGCTTTTTCTTTTTCTCCAAATACTCCTTTAAATTTCAATCCAAGTTTTTCTCTGATTCCTTTTTTCAAAAATTCTGTTGCAATTACTTCGTCTTCGTCAAGTTTGTTTATTGAAATTTGTTTGAGGAAAAACTTGTGTCTTATTCCTTTTTCAAATGCAAGGAACAATAATGCAAGCCCCAGAGTAATTCCAAGCATGCTCATTGCAGTAATTGAAACAACCTGTGTAATTGAAACAATTGCAAGCCATGCTCCGATAACAATTCCAAAAAGAATTGCTTTTTGAATTCCTTGTTTGTTTTCTTTCCAGTCAATTCCTATTCTTGTATATTTTAAAAGATAAAAAATTGAATAGAATATTACTGCAAGAATGCATGCTGCAAACAAAGCATTCAGCAAGAAAAACTGTTCTTGGTAAAATGGCAAAAGGAAAGCTATTCCTGTGAAGAGTTTTACGTCTCCGCCTCCAATTTTTCCCATGTAATAAATTACATATCCTATTCCAAACACTGTGGCTCCAATAACAAGCCAGAGCCATTCTCCTTGAACAACATTCAGTAAAACGCCTGCGGCAATCATTGCATAAGTAACTTTGTCAAGAATAAGTCCTGTTCTTGCATCAGTATAGGCAGCAGCAGAGCAACCTGCAAGTACAATTGCTTGTCTTATTAAAAGTAATTCGAACAACATTCAATTCTTTCCTGTGTCATTGCCATTTTGCAAGGACTGCTGCAGGGTCAATTATGTCCCTAATATAATGCCTTGCCCAGCCAACTTCTTCTTTTAGATTTTTTTTGAAAATTTCAATAAACTCTCTTCCGTTTGAGATTCCAATCTCTTTCATTAACTTGTATGTTTCCTTTTCAGTAAATTCAATTTTAGTTTTGCCTTTGAAGGAAATTCTTTCATGTTTGTAAATATTGTAAACAATTCTTCTTACTTTGTCTTTTTTTAACAGGTTTTTGGAACTGTTTGTTTTATTGTGTTTTGACACTCTATCTAAAGCTCGTTCAAGTGCAAAATTAAGCGGAGCCTTTTGAAGCTCTTTTGTAAGGGCAACATCTGCCTCCCCCTTTTCCGCCATGTCTTTTCTGTACTTTCTTTTAAGTGTTAGGAAAAGTTTGGTGTAGCCCATTTTTCCATCAGGTTTTTTTCCCATCATGTTTTTTCCAATAGTTTTGTTATAATATTTCATTCGCAAACCGTGGTCTGGAACCTTGTTCCGCAATTCTTTTACAAGATTAATTGATTTTTTTGAAGTATTGGCTTTTTTTTCCAATGGGTTTTTTTTCTTCAAAACATTTTTCATTGTTTTCCTGTGTTTGCTTATTTTCATCTAATATCACCTTATTCTGAATTTTTTTTTCTTTTTTTTCCCAAACATTCCTGCAAGTTTTTGCATATCAATTCCACCGTCTTTTTTTTGCAGAGATTTTTCGTCAATATTTTTGAATCTTTTAAACATTCCGGCCATTTGCTTATAGCTTTTGATTAACTCTCGCACGTCTGCTTCTTTTTTTCCGCTTCCTTTTGCAATTCTTAAAATTCTGTTCCTGTTTAAGACATCTGGTTGTCTCTTTTCCTGAATAGTCATTGAATCCATGATTACCTTAAAGCCGTCTAATTTTTCTTCGGTCATGTCAATCATTTCTTTTGGAACCTGCATTTTTAATCCAAGCATTTCAGAAACCTTTGACAAAGAACCCATTTTTTTGGTTGCCTTTAGTTGTTTGTAGAATGTATCAAGATTGAATTCGCCCTGCATTAATTCTTCAGGGGTTAGGTCTCCGTCTTCCTGAACTTCTTTTGCTTTTTCAAGCAATGCCTGAAGGTCACCATAACCCATTATTCTGCTCAAATATCTTTCAGCGTCAAATTCCTGCAAGTCATCTAGTTTTTCTCCTGTTCCCAAAAAATAAACAGGTGCTTTGCTTACTGCGCATGCTGCAAGTGCTCCTCCGCCTTTTGCACTTCCGTCAATTCTTGTAATTATTACCCCGTTTACTCCAACAGCTTCGTGGAATGCTTCTGCTTGTTTTTTTGCAAGCTGTCCAACGTCTGCTCCCAGCACTAACCATTTTTCTTCTGGTTTGAATTCTTTGTTAATTCCTTTTATTTCTTTTACCAAATCAGGATCAAAACCGCTTCTTCCTGCAGAATCTGTAATAAGCAAATCAAAGCCCTTCATTTTTTTCAGGGCCTTTTCAACAAGTTTTGATGCATTTTTTTCTTTTTTGTCTCCAAAGAAAGGAATTTTTGTCTTTGAACAAAGTTGTTCAAGTTGTTCTGTTGCAGCAGGTCTGTAGGTGTCTGCTGCAATTACTCCTACTTTCATTCCTCTTTTGATATAATATTTTGCAAGCTTGGCTACAGTTGTTGTATTATGGACTATTATTTCGTTTGCAACAAAGTTGTGGTAACCATCCACAGTTAAATCGTATACAAATTCAGTTTCCTTATCCAGTTCTATTCCGCTTATTTTTATCCAAATAATATCTGATTCTGCCAGTGTTTCTAGTGTCTTGATTTTTGTTTCATCAAACGTTTTGTTTTTTTCCAGTAACATCAAACCGTTTTTTGTAGTATTTGTTGTCAAATCATTGCAATCAATTAGATTTAATTCCCTAAGTCTGTAAAGGCATGCATTTAGCCAGCCCTTGCTTTGGCCTGTATTCTTCAGCAATTCTGCAAAATGTGTACCTTGTTTTGCTTGTTGAAGAATCTGGTTGTTTAAGTTTTTTGTTTTTTTTACTGCCGAAAGAAATTTTCTTAAGCTATTTCGGCTTATCAATCCCTTTGTTTCATACTTGCCATAGGAATTCACTTGTTTTTGAATTTCTCCAATTGTTGCACCATAGTGCTCTCTTGTTTCAAGCAAAAGTTTTCCAACAGGCAGCATCTCGTGCTTGCCGAAAGATTGTTTTAATCCAATCTTTTTGAACAGAAGCATTCTTTCCCTTTTTTTCTTAACTTTTGATTCAATGTTTTTTGCAAACAACTCGGCATCCTTTGATTTCAGAAAAATCCGAAAATATGGCTGGCCTTTTATTATTTTTTTTGAAAACGTGCTGTGGAAACCACAATCCAGCAATAGCAACCTCAGGTCTTTAGCAAATTTTCTGCTTGCTGTCACAAACTCAATACTTCTCTTTTTTTCTGCTGCATATCCATCGCAGTCAAAGTATGCCTGCAAAAAGGCCAATTTCTGTTTTTTGGAAGCAACCATTAGGATTTTTGGAATAACTATCTTGTCGCTCTTTTTCTTAATTGGGATTTCAAAAATTTTGTTTAGCAGTTTTACAAGATTTTTGGAAGCGATTTTGGCGTTCATAAGATTTTTGCATCTTTTGTCTCGTTTTATTTTTGC
>DAOWAC010000143.1 GCA_030634785.1 Chloroflexota bacterium
GATTCTTTTTGTGTAAAAAGAAGTGTTGGAAGCATAGTCTTCTGCAGTAATCTTTTTCTTTCTTACTTGTATTCTAAGATCTCTTAAAACATTTTCAAATGCATCAATTTTGCTTTTGTTAAGATCTAAATCAACATAGTTTGCGCTTATTACTCTTCTTTCTACAAGCAAGGCAGTTAACTTGTTTTGAATTGGTTTGTTTAGTATTCCAAACTGTTCTTTTTTGATATAGCCTTTGTCAAGACGTTGTTTTAGTTTTCTTTGCTGTTTGAGAAGGCCATCAAGTCTGTCTTCGAAAGAAAATTTCTTTAAGAAATGAAACTTTTTTTCAGAGGCAATTATACTAAAAATTATTAGAGCTATTGCAAGAATAACCAAAAGAACAAGAGCATATAATGAATCTTCAAGTTCTGGTTTGTTCTGCCACCCTGGTAAAATTTCAATAAAATTATCACGTGAAAGCTGACTAATGTAGTCATAGCTTGCAGTTGTTGCATCAAAAACTCCTTCTGCTAAAAAAACAAGATCAAGTCCGCTTTTTGCACTTTCCAGAGCTAAAGCAGGCTGTTCCTGCATACTATAAAATTCAGAACTGTCAAGATAATATTTTGCATGATCAAGATAAAGTCTTGCCCAGACAAACTCGTTTTCATTTTCGTTTATTTTTTGGTCAAGCACAACAAGTCGTTCAATAAGTACAGTCTGAAGCTCTGTAAGTGTTTTGTCTTTTGAAAATATTTCAGAATTTACAAGAGCAAGTGCTGAAGATGAATCAAACAAGCTTGCATAAAGCCATCCTTTATCCCTCAGCATTTTTGCACTATCAAGTCTTCTTTTAAGGTCTTCAGCTTCTACTTCGCCCAAAGCTTCAAGACCACTTTCTGCATTTGCAATATATGAATCGGCAAGATTGCTAAGACCCAAATCAGGAAGTACTCCTTCTGTTGCTCCTTTGGTTAGTTCAAAAAAGTCTCTTGAAACAGAATACCATGCAAGTGCATATTCATAATCCATTATGTCAGTAATTCTTTCAAGATCAATACCGTCCTGTTCAACAATTATAATAATATCATTTGACAATTCCAGATTATCCAGTTTAAGTTTTGCCCAGCTCAATCTTTCTTTGGCTGCAATATGCCATTCAAAACCGTCAATAGGAATAAATTTGTTTAAGTCATAGGCTAAGGAGTCAATTTCGCCTGAAAGTTTTTTTACTTTGTCATTGAATGCAGTTGAATTTCTTGAAAGAAGATCTGGATTTTCAGCAATATCTTTTACAAAAGTACTGTTAAGTGTTGCAAGAAAGGAAAAGTTTGCTGCACTGTAAAGAAAGTTTTGTTCGTATAGAATTTTTCCCTTATCAAGAGTTTTTTCACTTTCATTCAGATAAGAAAGCATTGCGTCAACAAGCACAGGTTCATTAAGCATTGTTCCGCTTAAAGCTGTCTTGGCTGATCTTACAGAATCTTCTGCGTCTGAAAGATATTTTTCAGTAAGTAATTTCATTGGATACAGGTTTTCACTTAGATTAATTTGGTTAGGAATAAAATCTATTTGTGGAATTCCACCTGTGTTTACATCAATTGAATCTATTTCTTTAAATGCATAAAACAAAACATCGTCAATGTTGTTTACTTCAATAATTTTAAGCCCCCAATTTTTGTAGGCATAATCTATAAGGTTTATTGATTTTACTTCGCCGTCTTCTTTTACAGTTTGTCTTGAATCACCTGGTGGAATCATAAAAAGAGTTATTCCGACTTTGACTGCTTCTTTTGACTTTTCAAAAACTCCGCCTACAGAACCAACGCCACCTTCGGCAGTAATCGTGCCTGTTAATGCTACTTCATCAGGTATTTCTTTATCCTGCAGCATTGAAATAACAAGCAAGGTCATTGCAGCACCCGCGCTTGGTCCTTCTACTAGAGATGCGTCACTTTCTATGTTAAAAAAATAATCGTATCTTTCAACTTCGTTACTGTAATCGTGTGCTGTTTCAATTGCAATCTTGGCTGTTGATTGGGTGCTTGTTCCAACCAGTGGTTCAATATCGGTCCAAATCATTCCTGAACCTGGTTTTATTGTTAGGGTAAGACTGGAAGCTATTGCATTTCCTTTGTCTGTTACTGCAAAAACTTTCAGAGAAGCTGATTCAATTACTGCAAAACAACCTGTTGAGAGTAATAGTATAAATAAAAGAACTAAGACTTTCTTCATAACAATTAATAGTAGGGATAATGTGATTTAAATAGCTTTTTGTTTGGGTTAAACTGTCTTGAACAACTATTCCTTATCTAAAAAAAGGGAGAAAAAGAGAAAAAAGTGAAGGCAATTAGCCAAACAAGCCAGCTAAGCCTTCTGCTGCTTCTTCCTCTGTTTTCTTATTATCTTCTTCTTTCTTTTCTGCTTTTGCTGGCTGTGCTTCACCTGCTGCAGCTGGTGCTGC
>DAOWAC010000013.1 GCA_030634785.1 Chloroflexota bacterium
TATTGGATTTTTTAAAGAGGAAAAACGAATGACAAGAGCTCTTTTAGCTGTTTTAGGAATAGGAAAAGGAACCTGGGGTCATATCTCAAAGCTGATTACTGTAGAAGAATGGGACAAAATTCTGCTTGTTGGAAACGAATTGGGCAAAGAGAATTGTTCTCCATTTAAAAATGATGGTCCTGATGGAAAGCCTGTTAAAGAAAAAGAACTTGACTGGATTTTGGTAAACAACCGGGTTGGTTTTGGAATTTTAAAAGACACAATTAAAGAAAAGCTTCCTGATGTTGACGAAATATGTGTTTCATTAATTAGCGGAAGTGGAAAAGAACATATTGCATTGCTTGCTTCTTTGAGAGAATCAGGAAAGAAATTCAAGCTTGTTATTCTTTCAAAAGGCGAAACAGGACAGGCTTGTCCACAGTACTTTTAAGCATTTTTTAATGCAGTAAACCTCTTATGGTGTTGCGTTTGTTTGAAATTTTTTTATTAATCCTTTCAATTGTTCTGTTTATTATTCTAATTTTGCTGATTAAAAAAGTTTTTTCTCTAAGAGAAACTATTGAAGATTTGCGTTTTAAAAAAAGAAGTCAGTCTGTAAAATATGGCCAGCTTACAGAGCAATTTATTCCTTTTATTGAATCTTTTCCATACGACCCTCAGCAATTTCGTTTTCTTGGAAATCCAATTGACGGAGTTCTTTTTGACGAGTCTTCAATAATATTTTGTGAATTCAAAACAGCTTCAAGCCAGCTTAATCAAAAACAGAAAAAAATAAAACAACTTGTTGAAAATAAAAGAATAAAATGGCTGGAATTCAGGGTAGATTAATAATTTTGAATTAGATTGATTAATGCTGTTGAGTTATGGCTGATTAACAGGTTCTGTAATCTTTTTTTGCTTTTCTTCAAAAGCCTTTCCATTCCAGCAGTAAAGACATAATTCATTCTTGTCTTTTCCAATAGCTTCAACCAAGTCTTCCAAATTATTGTAGATTAAACTGTCTGCTTCAATATATTTGCATATTCCTTCAACAGACATTTTTGTTGCAATCAATTCGTCATAGTCTCTTGTTGCAATTCCATATTTGCAAGGATGCATTAGTGGCGGAACCGCAATTCTGACATGAACCTCTTTTGCTCCTGCCTTTTTTAGTTCTTTTACTTTTTCTCTGATTTGTGTTCCTCTTACAATGCTATCGTCACATATAACAATTCTTTTTCCTTTAACAGCTTCTCTTAAAACGCTTAATTTTTTCTTTGCCATACTGTCTCTTTCTCTCTGTGTTGCCTGAGTATAACTTCTGTCTCCATATCTGTCAAGCAAAAAGACACTTTTAAGCGGAACACCGCTTTCCAAATGGTATCCTTCAGCATGACCTATTCCGCTGTTTGGAACAGGTGCAACAATATCTGCTTCAAGTTTTCCGTTGTCTTTTCTTGCAAGCATTGCTCCCATATTATTTCTTGCTTTGTCAACTGAAACTCCGTCAATTACTGAATCAACACTTGCAGTATAAGCCCATTCAAACGCACAGTGTGCTGTTCTCTTTCCAGCCAAATGCTTTAATGTTTTAAATCCTGTTCCGTCAATAAAAACAATTTCTCCAGGCTTTACATCTCTTGCAATTTCCATATCTAAATTCTGTAATGCTCTGCTTTCTGATGCAACAGCATAATCTTTTCCATTGCTTCCAAGAACAAGCGGTTTAAATCCAAGTTTGTCTCTTGCTGCAAAAATTCCATCTGGTGTAAGAATAAGAATACAGTAGCTTCCTTCAATTACTCTATTGATTGCTTCAATTCCTTCAACAAAACTTTCTTCCTGTGCAACAATTTTTGCAAGGAGTTCTATCTGACTATCAAGCCAAAAACTATAACCTCTTTTTTTAAGCTGTGGTATTAAATCTCCTGCATTTGCAATATTTCCATTGAAGCATATTGCAAAATCTCCAAGGTTGCTGTGTAATGTAAGTGGTTGTCTGTCATTCAGGCTTACGTGGCCTATTCCAAAATGTCCTTGTAATGCTTCAAAATCTTCTCTTATAAAAGTAGAATCAACACTTCCTTTGTGACTTTGAATTATTATCTTATTTTCGTTGCTTGTGGCTATTCCGCAGTATTGTTGACCTCTGTGTTGTAAAAAATGAAGTGCCAGGTGAATTCGTTTAACGACAGAGTCATTGCTGTAAATTCCGAAAACTCCGCAGTTTTCTTTAGCTTCTCCCAAAGTAGCTCACTAATAATGAGGTAATTCAAAAATCATTAAAAAGCAATTGCCTGATTAGACAACTCTTTTATGCTTCTTTTTTGGGTTTTTTATAAATTCTTTTAATGCCTTGCAGAACAGTTTTTTCCCACATTCTGTTGGATATTCTCCTGTAAGGCATGCCATGCAGATTCCTCTATTTTCTTCTGGCAAATCAATTGATTTTTTGATTCCTTCAATTTTCTGGTATACAAGACTGTCTAAGCTCATTTCTTTTCCAATCTTTTCAATTACCTTGTCTGAAACGTCAATTCCTGTTGTTTGCACTTCGTCCAAGGACATATATTGTGGTGCTGCAAGTTCGTGCAATGTTGACATATCTGTTCCATAATAGCAGGGGTATTTTATTGGAGGACAGCTTACTCTCATGTGAACTTCTTTTGGCTTTCCTCTTTTTCTAAGCATTTCAATAAAGGCCTTTCCTGTTGTTCCTCTTACAATACTGTCATCAACCAATATCACTTTCTTTCCTTCAATGACAGATTTGTTAACATTATATTTTTCTCTTGCAATTTCAAGCCTGTTTCCGCTTTCAATAAATGTTCTTCCAACATATCTGTTTCTTATCAATCCTTCCATTGAAGGCAAACCAATTTTATTTGCATAACCTGCTGCTGATGGTTTTGCTGTGTCAGGCACGGCAACAACAACATAGTCTTTGTCATTAATATCAAGACTTTCATTCTTTGCAAGTTCTTCTCCAAGCTTCCATCTTGTTTCATAAACGCTTGCTTCGTCAATTACTGATGCTGGATTTGAAAAATAAACCCATTCAAACATACAATGTGCCGCTTTTCGCTTTTTTGCAAATCTTTTTACTTCAACAGAATCATTTTCAGCAATTACAATTTCTCCTGGCTTAATACTTTTTATTTTTTCTATTTCGCCGCTTGTAATTGCACATGATTCGCTTGTTGCTATAAAAAATCCGTTATCGTTATTGTAACATGCAGGTCTTATCCCCAAAGGGTCTCTTATAACTGCTAACAATCCTTCTGCATTAATATATGAAATATTGTATGCTCCGTCAAATGTTTCACTAAGTTCTCCAAAAATGTCAACCAAGTCTGGTCTTTTGTCTCCTGCAAGTAGTTTTGAAATATAGTGCATTACAAGTTCTGTGTCTGTGTTTCGAACCAAATGATAGCTTGAAGACTTAAGTTCTTTTTTTAATTCTGAAAAGTTTGCAATATGTCCATTGTATGCAAAGCTAAACCATTTCCATAATCTTCCATGGTGTCTTTCAAACGGTTGGGCATTTCCTTCTTTGTCACTTCCGCTTGTGGCATATCTTACATGTCCGATTCCTTTTGTTCCAGAATAGTGTTCTAAAATTGCTTTGTTTTTTTGCATATTGTGGCTTCTGAAAACCTTGTTTACCATTCCAAGTTCTTTGTAAGTGTCAATTATTTGCATTCTTTTTTTGCTATATGTTGTAATTCCTGCACTGTTTTGTCCGCGGTGCTGTTGTTGTAATAGCATTTTGTACAAATAGTATGCTGCGCCGCCTGTTGGCAAATTTTTCATGTTTTTTGGCAAAGAAACAGCCGCTATAGCACATTCTTCTCTTTTTTCTTCCAAAAAACCACCAATAAAAAAACTAAGTCAAGTAGCATTTAAAAAAGAATCATTGAATTTTGTATCTTAAGATTGCTGCAATTCCTCCAAGGTTTTGCAGCTGTTTTCCTGCTTCATGTTCTGCATTTACAAGATGCACTTCAGAGCCTGTTTTTTCGGCTTTTTGCATCATTTTTTCGGCTTCTTCGCGTTTTTCTAACAAAAACTTGTCTGCAACAACCAGCATTTGCACTGCTCCTGCTTCAATTGCCTTTTCAACTTCTTTTGGACCATATTCAACCAACCCGGAGTTTTTTCCAAGTTCTGCCAGAATCTTTTCAACAAGTCCTGTTTCTTTTACAAGCTGCATTTTCTGAGCAACCTGTTCCAAAGCATTTCCTTTAAGCAATTCCTGCAATCCTGTTTTTCCAACACTGTTTGTTGCCATAAAAAAGAACTGTATTTTTTTTGGTTTTTCTTTTTCTTTCAAAAACTTTTGAAATTCTTCTTTTGCAAACCCTGGTCCTGCAATAATTGCTTTTTCTGGTTTTATTTCAACAATCTTTTCAAGAATTTCTGCAAAATATTTTCCTTTAGTGTCTTCTCCTTTAAACTGCTTTCCTGATTTGCCACTTTTCAAAGAAGCTTTTTCTTCTAGTTCAAATTCTCTTAAAATTGCAAGGTTTGCTTGTTCGTCATCAAGCACTACTAGCAAAATCTTTCCTTTTTTTGTTGCTTCCACTGCCTTTTTTATTCTTTCAATTTGAAATTTTTTCAAAGCCTGTTTTTTTATTTTTACATCTTTGCCAAGAGCTAGTTCAAGCGAATGCTGTGCTCCCATCTCCAAAAATTCTGCAGGGCTTCCGCCAGTAATAATTCCACTTATTCTAAGTTGTCCTAAAAATCTGTGAAATTCAACGCTGTCAACGTCAAGTTCGATAAACATCTTTATCCTTCTTGGCTTTTCTCCTGCTTCCCTTGGTTTTATTTTCCTGTCACTTGGTCCTGAAACAAGGTCGTGCTTTTCTATTATTCTTTCAAGATGCCATAGGTCATCTTCTATTTCAGGAACAAGGTGTAGGAAATTTTCCCGTTCATCAATTTTTAAAACACGCATGAAAAACACCTTATGTGTAATAATAATTTCCTTTTTCTTTTTGTTCTCTGTCAAGAACACTTCCAAGTTTGTTTATTCTTGGTCTTCCGTTTTTTTCTCTTCTCAAGGTAATTCCAAGACTTGCCAGAAGTGCGTTCATTCCCTGTTCCATTCCTGTTGGAGTGTTTGCAATTCCTTTCTCTGATGGAATTCCGTCAAAGAACATTATTCTGTCAGATAAATAATCCAAAAAAATAAGATCGTGGTCTATTATGAAAGCTGAAACATTCCTTGTATTTACAATGTTTCTGATTGCTTTTGTTGCATTAAGTCTTTGTTCTACATCCAAGTGTGCTGATGGTTCATCCATTAGAATTATGTCTGCTTCCTGTGAAAGACAGCCTGCAATTGCAACCCTTTGCAGTTCTCCTCCTGATAATGTTTCAAGTTTTTTTTCAAGCAATGGTTCTAATTCAAGTGCCTTTAATATGTCTGATTTGTAAATTTCGGTTCCGAATTCGTTGCTTTTTTCTCTTAAAAATTTTTCGACAGTTTTTCCTTTTTTAAGACTTAACTGCTGTGGTTTGTAAGCAATTTTTAATTTCAAATCAAACTTGTCCTTGTCTGTTTCAAGCAATCCTGCAATTATTTTTGCAAAGGTTGTTTTTCCTGTTGCGTTTTGTCCAAGAATTCCTATGACTTCGTCTCTGTTAAGTTCTCCTTTTTTTACTTCTAGTTTGAATTTTCCTAAAGTTTTTGTAAAATCCGGCCATTTGGTTAAAACATTTTCCTTTTTTTCTTTCAAACTTGTCTTGTCAGGAAATTCTATTGCATAATTTCTAAACCTGTAATTTTCTCCTTTTGAATATCCTTCAATATATTCGTTTATTCCTGCCTTGGTTGTTTTAATACTGCTTACTATTCCAAAGCATGCTGGTTTTCCATACATTAAGTGTACAAAGTCGCTTAAGTAATCCAAAATTATTAGGTCGTGTTCTACAACCAGTACTGGAAACTGTTCTGCAATTTCTCTTATAAATTTTGCCACGTTTATCCTTTGGCTTATGTCAAGGTAGGATGTTGGTTCGTCAAAAAAGAACAATTCGGCATCTTTCATTGCTGCTGCTGCAACTGCTACTTTTTGCAGTTCTCCTCCTGACAGTGTTTCAATTGTGTTTTTCAAAATTGCTTCAATTCCAAGTCTTTTCACTACCTTTTCAAAAGAACCTGTTTCATCTGTTTTTCTTAAAACACTTTCAACATCTTTTTTTCCTTTCAAAACCTTTGGTAGTGCGTCAATGTTTTGTGGTTTTACTGCAACTTTTATTTTTCCTAAAGAAATTTTTTCAAAAAACGCCTGTGCTTCTTTTCCTCTAAAGCGTTCTATTACTTTTTCCCAGCTTGCTTTTTCTTCAAAGTTTCCCAAATTTGGAACTAATTTTCCTGACAAAATATTCAATGCAGTGCTTTTTCCCAAACCATTTCTTCCAATTAGTCCAACAACACTTTTTTCTTTTGGCAACGGAAGCCTGTGGAGTCTGAACATATTTTGTCCATATTGTTGAATTGGCTTTCCCAACTGCATTGAAAGATTTACAACGCTTATGGCTTCAAAAGGGCATTTGGTTTGGCATATTAAACAGCCAATACATAGGTCCTCGCTGATGCTGGGCTTTTCTTCGTCTTCATGCAAAATGCACTCTTTTCCTGTGCGATTAACAGGGCATATGCTTTCACAATACCAGTTTCCGCACTTTTTTGGATTGCATTTGTCATAATTTATTACTGCAATCCTTTGTCTTGAATCTTCTTTCATGGTAAAATAAATTAGAAAAGGAAAGTTAATAAAACGGTTTCAGGTGCAAAACCTTGCAAAACTTTAGTAGTCACTAATTGTAAGCTCATAGCCAAAAGGATTTTCTGTATTGTCGGTTATTTCAATATCGCATGAGCCACTGGCACCTGTTATAACCATTTTTTTGTCCAATAAAATTCTTTTATTGTAAGTTGTAATCAAACCAGGGGCTGCAATGGTGCTGCATGTCAAGTTAAATTCAATTAAGGTGCTGGTAGTGCCGCCAGTAACATCTATAATTGAAGCTGTGCACCCACTTTTGGTTGTTGTGTTGTGTGCTAAGAAATAACTATTAATCCTGGATTTTGTTTGAACTAGGTTATAGCTGCAGCTATTAAAGATTTGGTCAACCATTGCGTCAACTGCAATTTCCTCATATACCCGTCCCATATTTTGTGCGGTCCATTTTGCGTCAAGAATGGCGTCTGCTTTTTCCTGGATTTCTTCTGCCTGCGCTGTTGAAGCAGCATTAAACGAAACTGCAATTATCAGTACAATTGTTGCCAGCGCAACGCCTCCTGAATAAAGCCCTTTTTTGTTCATGTTTCCTCACAAAAAACATTTTCTTCTATTGGCGCCTGAGACCCAATATTTCCGGTGGGGTCAACGTAGTAAACGGCAACACATTTTCCAAATTCCGATGTAGTGTCTATGGTTTCTACAGTAGGCGAATCGTCTGGATTTATTTGATAAAATTCTATTATTGCTCTGCTCCTTACTTGGTCGGAAAGGTTTTCGTACACATGGCTTTCGGATTGTGAGCCTATCTGGTAAGGAACCCATGCAAGGAAAAGCATTATCGCAATCAATGCAAGAATCGCATCTGTTGTAAATATTATTCCTTTCCTCATGCCTTCCACACCTTTACAGTAAGCGTTTCACTGTTTCCGCTCACATTGTTTACAAATGTTGTTCTTTTCACTTCAACAAAATCTTTCCCATTATAGGCTACTCCGCTATCCAAGTCTAATTTTGGTACTGTTGTCTCAGTTTCAATATTATATTCATAACCTGAAGCATCCAAAAAGTTCGTAATTGGTACAAAATTTCCGTTTATTGTGTCAACACAGTTCATCAAATGCCCGCCTATTTCATCTTCGCAGGTTGTTTCATTGCTTGAAACAATCAGGTTTGCCGCAATTCTTGCAACATTTCTCATTTCATTGTATGCTCTTTCTTCCTTCATATTGTAGGTGTTGTATGCTGTTGCCTGAATCAAGAGACCTATGGCTGCCGTTATTACAACCATTGAAATAAGGAAATCCAGTGAAAAAATCTGCCCTCTTTCCATCTTAATCACTTTGTTATGTCGAGTCTTCCTCCGCATTCAACACTATTAGACACAGTCATTTCGGGTTCAGGGTCAACATAGTACTTTGTAATCTCTACAGGACTGCTTGTTCCTGTTTCAAGGTCAAAAATGTTGTATGTCAATGTAATAGTTCCGCTTCCTATTGTAATCTTGCAAGGCTGGGGTTTTTCTTCACCTGGCACCAGAAGGAAGGGGATGTCAAAGTAAATGCTTGCTGTTGTAGCATCGTTGAGCACTGCCGAATTTGAGATTACTGCTGCAAGCCCGTTTCCTATGTTGTCCAACTGCTGCCTTACACTTGCTTCTGTTTGCATTTCGCCTATTTGTGCATTGATTGCAATAACGCCTCCTATTGCAAAAAAGCCTATTGTTATTGCAAGAATTAAATCAAGTGAAATTTGCCCACGCATTCATTCTATTAACGATTTAGTGCTATTTAACTTTATCGCCGGCAGTTCAGCAAAACAAAGAAAAGAAGCAACAACAGAAACAAAACAAGAATCAAACTAGCAAGATTAGATGAACAAATAGCAAATACTAGAAACGATTTTGGCTGGAAACTATGCAGAAAACTTATTGAAAAATACGGGACAATATATATTGAGAATTTGAATGTAAAAGGAATGGTAAAAAACCACTATCTTGCTGGAGCAATAACTGATGTTTCTTGGAGTGATTTCACAAACAAACTTTCTTTCAAGGCTGAAAGTGCTGGTGGAAAAGTAGTAAAAGTGAATCCAAAGAACACAAGCCAAAAGTGCAGTGAATGCGGAGAGATAGTCAAAAAAACATTGGCAGTGAGAACGCACAAATGTCCCTATTGTGGTCTGAAAATAGACAGGGATATAAACGCTGCACAAAACATACTTACTAAAGGTAAGATAGGGCAGGAACTGCCCGAATACAAGCCTGTTGGAGATAAAGCCACTACTGACGACATAAGCCCGAAGCAAGCATTGTCAATGAAACAGGAAATCCCTCTGCAATAGCTAGGGTAGTTCACTTATTAGTATTGCAGCAGGCTTTTGCCAGTCATCTCTTTTGGCTTTTTAATGCCCATTATTTCAAGAACTGTTGGAGCAATGTCCTGCAAGCCCATGTTTTTCTTTAATTTACAGTTCTTGAACTTTTTGTTGTTTGAAATCATTATGAGCGGAACCTTGTTTATTGTATGAGAAGTAGCCCGTTTTGGGCTTTGGTCTTCAAGGTTTCCATGGTCTGCAAAAACAAGCAAAGTATAATCTTTTTCAAGACCTGCATTAACTATTTTGCCAAGACATTTGTCAACAGTTTCAGCTGCTTTTACACAGGCTTTCCAAATTCCTGTGTGACCTACGAGGTCTCCGTTTACAATATTTACAACAACGAATCCAAATTTGTCTTTTTTTATTTCTTCAACAAGTTTTTTGGTAACTTTGAAAGCACTCATCTCAGGTTTCAAGTCATAGGTTGCAATATTTGGAGAATTGATAAGAATTCTTTTTTCGCCTTTTTCAGGTTTTTCATTTTGTCCATTGAAGAAAAAGGTCACATGGGCATATTTTTCGGTTTCGGAAATTCTCAGTTGTAATATTCCCTTTCTGCTTAATGCCTGTCCTAAAAGATTTTTGTGAAAAATGTCTTTGAATGCTACTTCTGCATTCATTGGCTTGTAGTAAGAGGTTATTGCAACAAACACAATTTTCAAAGGTTTTCTTTTCCATGCCTTGAATTTTGGTTCAACAATTGCCTGTGTAATCTGTCTTGTTCTGTCTGTTCTAAAGTTAAAGAATATTACGCTGTCGCCTTTTTTTATTCCTTCATAGCCTTTTCTTTTCTCTGGTTTTATGAACTCGTCTGTTTCTTTTCTTTTATAGCATGCAAGTAATGCCTTTTCCGGATTTTCAAATTCACGCACTGACTTTCCTAAAACAATGCAGTCATATGATTTTTTGGTTCTCTTCCATTGTTTGTTTCTGTCCATTGTATAGTATCTGCCTGAAATTGTTGCAATTTCTCCAATTCCAAGTTCTTTAATTTTTCTTTTAAGTTTTTTCAAATGCTTTATTCCGTTTGTAGGCGGAGCATCTCTTCCATCTGTTATTGCATGAATAAGAACTTTTTTGAGTCCTTTTCTTTTGCAGAGTTTTAGTAATGCATACAAATGGTTTTCGTGTGAATGCACTCCCTCGCTTTGAAGTAATCCCATCAAATGCATTGTGCTCTTGTTTTTTTTGCAGCTTTTAATTGCTTTGAGAAATGCTTTGTTTTTAAAAAATTTTCCTGTTTTAATTGCCTTGTTTATTCTTTCCATTGGTTGAAATACTATTCTTCCGCTTCCGATTGTTAAATGTCCTACTTCGCTGTTTCCCTGAAATCCTTTTGGAAGTCCAACCGCTTGTCCTGAAGCATTAAGCAAAGTGTTTGGATATTCTTTCATCAGTCTGTCAGTGTTTTTTGTGTTTGCGGCTTTAATTGCATTTTTTTCTTTCTTTGGATTAAATCCCCAGCCGTCTCTTATTACAAGAATAACTTTTTTCATTCAATCACAACAATATTTTTTTTAATCAATTTCAATCCATTTTTTTTTACTCAATCACTTTTAGTTTAATTTCTTTTCCTAATTTGTTAAATGCTTTAAAGGAATCCGGATTAAATGGACTGGCAATAATTATATGAGTTTAGACCACAGCTATGGCAGAGAGAGGGGAGGGGGCCCTCCCCAGAGCTGGCCTGTAAGGGTGCGAGTGTATGCTTCCCATTATGTTGCTGTCGTATGGAATTAAATCAAGTCTTATTCCGCTGAATGTTTTTCCGTAAATTGCCGGAAGCAAAACAAATTCGTCAATTACTTTGTTTTTTTCTTTGCTTGAAAGCAGTGCTAAAAATTCGTTTGGAAAAGTGTTCTTTGCCGCAAGAATTACTGCTTCAA
>DAOWAC010000055.1 GCA_030634785.1 Chloroflexota bacterium
AAAAGCATTTAAAAGAAAACGAAAAAAAATACTGCATTAATAAATTTCCAGTATTTACACCAGCAGAAAAAAGACTTTTAGCATCTGTTACAGGGTTTTTTCAAAAAAAAGAAGGAAAAGCCGGCAAAAAAGATTTGAAAAAATTTTTTAAAAAATACTGTACTCAAAACCTGATACTGCTTGAAAGAAAACAAGCAGAATACCTACTCCTTGCTCTTGAAAGTAACCTCTTTGGCTTTGGACCATTTGATTTCTTCCTAAAAGACGAAGAAATTGAAGAGATTGCAGTTGTTGGAACAGGAAAAAACAAGCCATTGTATGTTTTTCATGCAAGAAACGGATGGATGGCAAGCAATATATATTTCAGTGATGAACAAACAGTAACAGATACAGTAAACAGAATGGCAAGACCTGTTGGCAGAAGACTTTCAATGAACAGCCCATTACTAAACGCCACATTACCTGACGGAAACAGGCTTAGTGCAAGCATAAACCCTGTTTCTTTTTCAGGACCAAGCATTACAATAAGAAAATTTAGACAAGAACCATTTACTCCAGTACAGCTTTTGGAAAATGAAACATTTTCACACGAATTAATGGCATTTTTGTGGATTGCAATGCAGTGTGATTGCTCTATTTTAATTGCAGGAAATACAGGTTCAGGAAAAACAAGCAGTCTGAATGCATTGCTTTCATTTGTTCCAAAAGACGAAAGAATTGTAGTAGTAGAAGAGACTCCCGAAATAAGAGTACAACACAAGCATTTTGTAAAACTCAACGTAGTAAAAGAACAAGCTGTTGGAATGCAAAAACTTATTGTTGAAAGTCTAAGAATGAGACCTGACAGAATAATAGTAGGAGAAGTAAGAAGCAAAGAAGAAGTTTCAGCATTTATTGACACATTACTAGCAGGACAAGGAAAGGGTTCTTATGCAACATTCCACGGACAAAGCGTTAGAGAAAGCATGAACAGAATGAGGTCACTAGGCGTTCTTGAAATAGATCTTGCAGCAATAGACCTAGTGCTTGTGCAAAGAAGATGGAATGTTATGAATGGAAAAGTTGACTTAAAAGGCAACAAAGAAGTAAGACATGTAATAGAAGTTGCCGAACTAAGTGAAAAAAACGGACAGATTGAATTCAATACACTATTCAAATTTGATTACGACAAAGGAAAGCTTGTAAAAACAGGCAAGAGTGCAAAAGTGTTTGAAAAAGCAAGACAGGGATTTGCATTTGGAAGAAAAGGATTTGAAAAAGAAATTGAACGCAGAGCAGGAATTCTTGCAGGCATGCAATGCAGTAAAATTGTAATGAAAGAATTTTTTCAAAAGGTGAATGAATTTTGAAAATAAACACTGGTTTGAAACTTGATGCAGCGTCACAAAATTCACTAAGACAAGCAATTGTTTTCACAGTAATATGCTGGCTTGCACTTGGATTGTACCTGAACAATATGTTACTTGGAGCAGTGCTTGCAGTAATTTGTTTTTTTCCGGTGTTTGGAATTCAACTCTACTATCCAAAAATGAAAAGAAAACAATATGCAGGACTTGTAGAAGCAAACATTCCGTTTTCATTAATGAACATTGCAATAGAATTAAATTTAGGAATTCCTTTTCTAAAAACAATAGAACACGCTTCAAACGAAAACGGTTGCGCTGCAATCGAATTTGCAATAGTAGTAAAAGAAGTAAAAGAACAGGGAGCAAGCATACAGGATGCATTAAGACATTTTTCTGAAAGAATTGACAGCAGGTTAGTGAAAAGAGCAGTGATACAACTCTCAGCAGCCTTTGAACAGGGAAGCAAAGGAAGCGGAGAACCAGTAAAAAGAATTGCTTCAGAAATTCTGACAAGACAAAAGGTTGAAAGCAAAATGTTCTCAGGCAAACTTGTAGTACTAAGCCTTTTGTTTATAGCAGTTTCAGCAATCGTTCCTGCATTATTTCAAAGCTTTTCAATAGTGGGTTCAGCAATACTTCACATGAACTTTACAGCAAGCCAGCTTTTTCTAATCATCGCAGTAGGCTTCCCAATACTTGACCTAGCAGTATTGTTTTACATAAAAGGCAAAACACCTGTTTTTCTCAGGGGGCAATAGCAATAAAAATTTCTGGAAGGCAATAGCAATGGAAAAAAATGTTAACAATGTACTATCCTACTTCTTTAGCAGTAATTCATTACAGGGTTTTGAAAAAACCCTTGAAATGAACAACAGCAACTGGCAGGGTTTTGCATTACAAGGAGTAGTCGCAGGATTTGCACTAAGCCTTGTATCAATAGCCCTATGTTCCACAACAAACACACCAATCTTCTACATAACAATTGTTGCGATTGGATGTTTTCTTGCACCAGCAATGTTCAATTATTTTATTCAGGAATATGTTTTCGAATGGAGAAAGAGAAAAAAAGAATTGCTTGTTCCAGATGCATTACTGCAGGCAAGTGTTTTTCCAAAGGGAACCGAGATAACAAAAATTCTTTTATATATTGCAAAACAGGACTTTGGGCTTTTGTCAAAAGAGTTTGAAATTGCTCTTGCAGAAATTGAAAAGGGAGCAAGTGTAAAAAAAGCATTGTTGGAAATGGCTGAAAGGAACAAAAGCAGAATAATTTCAAGAGCAGTTGTATTGCTTTTACAGGGCTATGAAACAGGAGCAGATATGGGAGAGGTTTTCAGAGAAGCTGCTTCAGACATTCTTGAAACAAACGCAATTCTTCTGGAGAGAAATGCTTCTCTTGTAATTGAAAAATATACCTTGCTGTTTGCAGGCGGTTTAATTGTTCCGGCAGTTCTTGGCCTTATTGCAGGCCTTGTTTCAGGCTTTGATTTGGAGGCCTTTTCATTGCTTGGAATTGGGCAGGATGCAGGAATAAGACAAGCTGCCTTGGATACAGTGCTTCTTGCAAACAAGATTTATATTGTAGAATATGCAATTATTGCGTCCTTTTTCATTGCAAACCAGGAGGGCAACAGCAAAAAGGCAGTGCTTTACGCTGCAATTCTCTTACCTTGCTCTCTTTTCACCTACTTTGTTACAAGTGGCTTATAATAAAAAACAGGATAGTAGAAACAATAAAAAAGGTAAAAGAACTGCAATAAAGCAATGAAAAAGAGAATTTTGATTTTTGGCGATGAAGGGAAATGTAGGCCTGTTGAAGTTGGAACAAGCTAAAGCAATAGAAGGAAAGTGTGTCTATTCAAACAAGCAATTTCTACCAGCCCTATTAGCATTGGAAAGTGCAGGAAGTAAATTATCAGACTGTGTCTTCCAAGAAAGGAAAATAATACAATTAAAGGATTTGTTTCTATGCCTGGAAGCGTAAAACTTCTTTTGCCGTTTGGATAAAATATGTTTCCTGCAAATAGCCCCAAAAGCACGAGACCAAACCAGGGCAAGAGCGGAAAATAATCAAAACTTTGAAAACCAACCGGAGCCAAACCAAGCCACAAAAACCAGTGACTTTGAATTGAAAGTTCTGCAAGAAAAAATCCTGCAATTATTACAAGCCATCCAAGAAAAAAAGTTACCGCCCTGTTTTTCAATGGCCTGAATACAAGAAAGGGAAATGCGATAATTATTGAAATTCCAATGCACTGCAGTATTCCGAAAAAGACAGCGTATTGAGAATAGAAAAGAAATGTAATTAATGTTATTATCATTCCAAGGAAAAAAATCCACACCCCTCGTGACAGATATTTGGAAAAAAGATCCATTCCTTTCTTGTTCTTTTTTGCCCGATTATAACTTAGGGTTAAAGAAATTCCTACAAGAAAAACAAAAGCAACCGAAGCAAAACGTCCCATTAAAAGAAAAATTCCGGACGACAATTCAAAAGAATATCCTGCAAAAAAATTCAGAACAAAAAGAAAATGAAAAGCAATCATTGCAATTACTGCAATTCCCCTCAAAGTATCTATTTCAAAAAAGCGAACAAAATTTCCAATGTTATTGTTTACCATAACCATTGCATTAATAGAAAGACTTATTAAGAACTTAATTCTTTTTATTTTAGAAGATAAATTATATTTCAAAAGGTGAATTTGAATGGAAAAAAAATCACTTGTAAATTTTGTTGAAACAAAGCCGATTAATATTGCAGGCTATACTCTTATTGAAGGATTTCCAGGAATGGGTCTTGTTGGAACAATTGCAGTAAAATATTTGAGTGAAAAAATTGACTGCAAGGAAGTAGGACATGTTGTTTCAGAAACATTTGTTCCAATTATCAGAGTACACAATGGATTACCAGTTCATCCAAGCAGAATTTATGTAAGTGACAAATACAAAGTGGTTCTTTTAGTATCAGAACAGATTGTACCACAGGTTTTTACTGACAGAATGAGCAAAGGAATTGCAGATTGGATTCAGAAAAAAAAGATTGGAAGAGTAATTTCTTTAAGCGGAATAAGGGCCTTGCCAAAAAAAGAAGGAAAACAGATAATTTATGGAATTGCCTCTGACGAAAAAAGCAAAAAAATGCTTGAAAAGCACAAGGTTGAAATAATAAAAGAAGGAATTACAAGCGGAATAACTGCATTAATGATGCTTGAATTTAAAGACCGTTCTCTGGAAGCATTCAGCATTTTGGGAAATGTACAAATTGCAGCAGACTACAAAGCAAGTGCTGCCTTGATTGAAAAACTTAACGAAATGTTTGCATTTGACATTGACACAGCGCCATTGAAAAAAGAAGCAAAAGCTACAGAAAAAGCACTGCTTGAACACTTAAAGCAACTAAAACAGGCAAGTGGCGAAGTCAAAAAATTCGAAACAGACACTCATACCCCAATGTATACCTAATTTCTTTTTTTTTGCAAAAAAAGGGGGCAAGGGCAAAGTCTTAAAAATCTCAAAAGACACAAAATTAATCAATTAAACAATTTGAGGAAAAAAAATGCCACCACATGCTGAAATAAGAAAAAGAATAAGACCTGAACCGACTGCACAAAGACACGCTGAAAAACCTTTGTTTGAATTTGACATAATGACAGAACAGCTGAGAGCAGAAATGAAACAAACAGTCTATGAGCATGGCTTTGTACTTGGAATA
Organism: Chloroflexota bacterium; assembly: GCA_030634785.1. Classification (GTDB taxonomy): domain Archaea; phylum Iainarchaeota; class Iainarchaeia; order Iainarchaeales; genus JAFCCL01. The sequence continues at coordinate 5,059 of DAOWAC010000055.1, forward strand.
GCTCAACCAAAATACAAACCAAAATTGCCAGGTATTGCAACAGACATTGCAAAAAAGCCCTGGAAAAAAATTATTGCAAATAAATGGCTTCCAATGCATCCAATCAAACTTGGAGGCGAAATTATTTCAACAAAAAAAGGCGGATTGTGGAAACTTGGAAGAGACAAAAGAAACGCAGCAAAAATCAGAAAGCTTAATGAAAAATATGCTCCTGAAGTTGAAGCAATGGCCAGAGAATATGAAGCAGAAGTAAAAGCAGCTTTGCAAGAACTTGCAGATGCAGTTGCTGCAGGCAGAGTAAACAATGGAAACAGGAATGAATACTTTAAAAATTACAAAAACAAAGTTAGGGGTGCAAAAACAAAATTCCAGCAAACAGCACATGCAATAACAGAAAAATATGGAAAAGAATTCAAGGGAAAATGGGTTTAAGCCATTTAAATGCTTGCAATAATTTGTCAGATTTAAGCTCTTGAAACTCTTACCTTGTTTCCTTCATTTAATCCGAATTTTTTTCTGAGATTTATTGAAGCAATTATTTCAACCTCGTTCTTTTTATGAGCTGTTCTTTCAGGAAAAAGTATTGCAGCTGGCTGTTTTCCTTCAACTAATACTTTGAATGCTCTGATTTTGCCAAAGCTTCTTTCATCTGTTTCAAAACCGGAAATTTCAATTGAAGGCAGGGCAGAAACAAAGCCTGCAAGTTCTGCCTGTTCAACTTCAAGATTAAGTGTTCCAAAAAAGGGCTTGAAGCCAAGAAGGTTTTTGAATTGTTTTAAGTAAAATGGCCTGCTTATATAATAACGCCCTTCTCCAAGACCAATCTTTACTTTGCCTTGTAAGACTCTGTTTTTGTTTTGCTGAAAAAGCTTTTGCAGTGCAAAAAATTGAAGCCTGAGTAATTCAATCCCGTCACTGGTCAGAGAAATACTGCAACCGCTTGGAGAAGCATCCATTGAAATAAGCCCGTCTCTTTTGAGTTCTCTTAGTTTTCTTGAAACAGTCTGTTGACTTATTTCAAGCTCTTTGGAAATTTTTGCAGTAGAAGTTTTGAGAACAGAGTGCACTCCATCCGATTGAACTGCAAGAAAGAAAAGAAATTGTGTATCATCTTTCAAAAAGAGAGTCACCTCTTAAGCCTTTTTTCAACCCCAAGCCTTGCAATGCAAATTACTGTCATTAGGGTTAGTATAAAGAGCAGCATTTCAAGTGGTGTAGAAGGAACGCTTGGCAAATTGAAAGGGGTTTCAGCAGAACCTCCGAGATCTACATTCATTACATTTCCACCAGGTTGTCCGCTTACACTTCCATCTTCCCTTGCACTTACACCCATTCCGCTTTTAAATGACTCAAGCAATGGCAAAAGCTGTGCATTGTAAGGTCTCCAAAGCTCTGTTTCAGGATCATACCAAAAGGAACCGTTTGGTCCTCTTGCCATTGTAAGTGTTTCAGGTGCCAGGTCATTGTAGGATAATTTTGGAACTCCGTTGTCTGCAGAAAAGTCAAGTGTGTGATTCTTTCCGTCTTCTGTTGTAAATTCTACACCTGTAGGGGTTTGTTTTACATCCCCAACAATTGCCTGGTCATAAACTTCGCCTGTTTCCTTGTTAATTATTGAAACACGATCCTGACAACATCCTTCATCAGCAACATTACAGCTGTCACTTGTTTTTTCACTGTAAAAAACAAACCTGTGTTTGGCTGTGTCAAATATCTGGAAAGGACCCATTTTTTGTATTGACTGATTGAAATTTGCAACCCTTTCAGTTATCTGGCTTCTGTCTCCTGCATCAAGGTTTGGAATTGCTTCAAGATTTATTGCAGGTTCAGGACAATCTGTTTCTCCATTTGTTACAGAGTCAAGTGTTGCCCTTAGTCCTTTTACCTGACTTGGTCTCAAAATACTGCTTTCGTGATATCTTAACCATATTAT
>DAOWAC010000087.1 GCA_030634785.1 Chloroflexota bacterium
ATCCTGTTTGTATACAGAGTTGTTCAACAAGCTGGTAGAAAGTATTAACTTTTATTCCGGGTATTGTAGTTGTAGGGGTCATACTAAATAGGAGTGCAAACTCCTATTTAGCCCTATTTATAAAGCATTTCTACAGAGCCCTTTTTTGTACCAACTATGAAAAAGCCTTTTTCAGCCACATTTTTATAGTTTAATTGCCTTTTAATTAACTGAATTGAAAAGAGATGTTTTTGTGAAAGGACTGCAAAAGCTGTTTGACCCAGCATCAATTGCTATTATCGGAGCAAGTAATGATTCTGGAAGCGTTGGTCTTTCATTAATGAAAAACCTTGTTGGAAGCGGATACAAGGGAACTGTTTATCCTGTAAATCCAAACAGAAAAAATGTGTTTGGAATTCGTTGTTACAAAAGCATTTTAACAATCCCTGAAGAAATTGATCTTGCAATTATTGCAATTCCTGCAGTTGTTGTTCCAAGTGTCTTAAAACAATGTGTAAAAGCAAGAGTAAAATCAGTAATTGTTATCAGCTCTGGATTCGGAGAAAGTGGTAAAAAGGGACAAAAGCTAGAACATGAAATTTCAAAAATAGTCAAAGGAACAGGCATAAGAGTATTGGGACCAAACTGCCTGGGTTACATCAGACCTGATAAAAAAATAAATGCAAGTTTTGCAACAAGAAATGCATCACCTGGAAAAGTCGCGTTGATAAGTCAGAGTGGTGCACTTTGTTCAAGCATTCTTGACTGGGCACTAAAGCAAAAGGTTGGTTTCAAATATTTTATTTCTGTGGGAGCAATGCTCGACATAAATTTTGCAGATTTGATTGAGTTCATTGAACAGGATAAGGATGTTGAAAGCATTGCAATTTACATGGAAACCATTAAGGATTCAAAAAAGTTTATGGACGCTGCAATTCGCTTTTCAAAAAGTAAGCCAATTATAGTGGCAAAATCAGGACGGTTTGAAGAAAGTGCAAAAGCAGCAATTTCTCATACCGGAAGCATGGCAGGAAATGATGCAGTCTTTGACGCAGCATTTAGAAGAGCAGGAATTGTCAGGGTTGAGGACGTACAAGACTTACTTGGATGTTCAAAGGCTCTTGCAAGCCAGCCTCTGCCAAAAGGAAACAGACTTGCAGTAATAACTAATGCAGGTGGCCCAGGAGTAATGGCTACTGATTCAATTATAAAAAATGGTTGCAAGCTTGCATCTTTGTCAGGCAAAACAATGGAAAAACTTGACAAAATTCTTCCAAAGCACTGGAGCAGGAACAATCCAATTGATGTATTGGGAGATGCTCCGCCTGAAAGATATGAAGCAGCTTTAAACATTGTGTTAAAGGAAAAGAATGTTGATGGCATAATTGTAATTCTTAGCCCTCAGGCAATTTCAAAACCTACTGAAGTTGCAAAAATTGTTGCAAGGAAAGCAAAGAAAAGCAAAAAAACAGTTTTAGGATGCTGGATGGGCGAAGACTTTGTTGAGCCTGCAAGAGAAGTTCTGAGAAAGAAGGGTTTGCCATCTTATAGAACTCCTGAAAAGGCTGTGCGTGTTTTCAAATATATGGATTCTTATAGAAAAAATATTGCAAACCTTTATGAAAAACCGAAAGAAATTAAAGTTAGGACAAATCCAAGCAGGAAAAAGATTAAAGCAATCTTTGAAAAAAATCTTGCAAGAAAAAACACGGTTTTGGACGAGATTGATTCCAAAGAAATTCTTGAAGAGTACGGTATCCCAGTAAACAAGACAGTTTTTGCAAAAAATGTAAAAGAGGCTGTAAAACAAGCAAATACGCTTGGATTTCCTGTTGCTATAAAAGTTGTTTCGGATGAGATAACGCACAAGACAGATGCCAACGCAATTGCTCTAAATATTGCTTCAGAAAAAACTATTCCAAAAGCATTTAGGCAAATCATATCTAATGCAAAAAAGGCTTCTCCAAAAGCAAAGATTAGAGGAGTCAGTGTTCAAAAGATGGTTGCAGGCAATCTTGAATTAATTCTTGGAGCAAAAAAAGATTCGGTCTTTGGCCCGATTATACTTTTTGGAAGGGGAGGGGTTGCAACAGAATTGTTTCAGGACAAAAGCATTGGCTTGCCTCCTTTAAACCAGACTCTTGCAAAGAATATGATTAGAAGAACAAAAGTTTACAGGCTTTTAACAGGTTATAGGAAAAAATTCAAAATAGACCTTTTAGAATTGGAACAAATCCTAATTGCATTTTCACAATTCGTACTTGACTTTCCTGAAATTGAAGAAATTGACCTTAATCCAATAATGGTTTCAGGCGGAAAGCTATTTGCCGTTGACGCAAGGATTGTTTTAGCTACAAAAAAGAAAAAATAGAATTTATCCTTCTTTTACTTCAAAACATTCACAGTAATTACCCAAACCAGACATTACTCCGCGAAACCTGTTTAGACATTTAACAGCTTCATCATAACCAATATCTTTTGTCTGACTTTTAAAGCATTTAATGGCTTTGACCTTTGTTGCAATAGTTTTTGAAATATCCTCAAAGTGCACCGGGTTCTGTATTGGAGTCCAAGTTTCATAGCAAAGAACCTCTTTCACATCCCAAGGCTTTCCCGTTCCCTTAATCCATGGCCCACTTGCTTTCCAGACAGAATCAAGAACAAGCTCTGCAGTTGCCTTATGGTCGCGATGTTTGTCTTTTTCATATGGACAAATTACAAGCCCTGGCTTTTCCTGTCTTATAATTGAAATAATTTTTTGCAGGTTTTTTTTGTTAAATTCAAGAAAGCCGTCAGGGTTTCTGAGAAAAATTGTTTTTTTTACTCCCAAAATTTTAGCAGCCTTTTTTACCTCTGCTTCTCTTTGTTTTGCAAGCTTTTTTTCAGAAATTTTTATGCTTCCGGCTTCTCCAGAAGTCATGTAAACAACAATTACCTTGTTTTTTTTGCTTAGCTTGGAAATTGTTCCGCCACAGCTTATTGCTGCGTCATCAGGATGTGGTGCAAATACAAGTACATTCATAGCAGAATAAATGGTTTCAAAACATTTAATTGTTTCGGAAACAGGCAAAAGCAATGATTAAAAAGGACTTTGCGCTTCTTTAATTTAAATGATTGAATGGCTTTCTGCACCTAATTATTTTGGAAATTCTCTTGCCCAGATTATTCTTTTCTTTGGCATAATCGTACTTTCAGTCATTGTTGGAAAAGTAATTTATTATATTATTAAGACAAGGGCAAGGCAGGTTACAAAGAAAAGTGAGTCAAAGATTGATGATTTGCTTTTGCACACTATTGAAAAGCCGTTGATTTTTTGCCTTATAATGATTGGAATCGGTCTCGGTCTTAATGTTCTGACAATTTCTGCAGACATGTTTTCAACAGTTGAAATAATTTCCGACATTTTGATTACAATTGGAGCAGTGTGGATTGTAATAAACTTTATTGATGCAATAATAAAGCTTTACTTTTTGCCGTTGGCAGAGACAACTGACACAAGGCTTGATGACCAGATTATTCCAATTGCAAGCAAGGTAACAAAATGGCTTGTGATAATTTTTGCAGTGTTGATAATAGCCAGCAGGTTTGGATATGATATAACCGCAATCCTTGCAGGACTTGGAATTGGAGGACTTGCTTTTGCCTTTGCAGCAAAGGAAACAATTGCCGACATGTTTGGAGGAATGAGCATTCTTATGAGCAAGCCGTTTATGGTAGGAGACTGGGTTGACTTTGAGGGAACTGTTGGAGAGGTTGAAAAGGTTAGCTTGAGGCATACGACCATAAGAAACCTTGACAAAAGAACTGTAACAATTCCAAACAGCAAGATTTCAAAAAGTTCTGTTGTAAACATCAGTTCGGCCCCGTCAAGAAAAATTGTGTTCAACCTTGGCCTTACATATGAAACGCCGGTGAAAAAAATGAACAAAGCAATAGAGCTTATTACAGAAATTGTAAACAACCACGAAAACTGTGAAAATTATCCCATAGTGCAGTTTTCTGAATTCAAGGACAGTGCACTAAACTTGCTTGTAATTTACTATGCTGAAAACGACAAATGGTTTGCCGCAAGGCACGACATAAACATGTCAATCAAAGAAGCCTTTGAAAAAAACAAAATAGACTTTGCTTATCCAACGCAGATGATTTATACAGCGAAGGCGTGAGAAAGCAATCTTTAAACACTAGTTTAATCCTTTAAGACCCTGAAGGCGATATAGTTGAAGACAATGGAACAGTAAGTGGAAACTAACTTCAAGAATTGTTATTACAGGAAAGAAACTGCCAGATTTTGAAATAGGAAAAGAGTATATTTTTGAAAGAATGGTCCAGTTCAAAAACGACGTGGGATTCATGATTGCGATAAAAATGGTTTTTGGGACATGAAAGCGTTTCAAGGGCTGAGAGAGTGTTTGAATGCAGGATTTTTTTGTAATTGTTTTTCTTATTTTTGTTGGGCAGACTTTGGGTGCATTGCTTGG
>DAOWAC010000175.1 GCA_030634785.1 Chloroflexota bacterium
GACTACAAGGATTTAAACTTAAATCGCTTTTTTTGATGGAGAAAAGAATAAAAACTAGGCAAGCCCTATTATTCCTGAATGAAGGCGTTTAAGGCAGGCTGTTTTGCAGTCGTGGTTTTGGCAGTAATTCTTTCATTTTCTGTTTACTCTATTCTGCCTGCAAATGTTCCAACTCATTGGAATGCTGCTGGTGAAGCTGATGGCTGGGGCGTCAGCTGGGAGGGGGCTTTTCTTTTTCCAATTATAATGGCTGCCGTTCTGCTTCTTTTTGTGGTTATTCCGCTGATTGTGGTTTTTGAGAAAAACTTTAAGGGTTTTGAAAAGGAATACTGGATTCTTGCATTTGTAATTCAAATGTTTTTTTTCCTTTTTTACATTATGACTCTTTTACCGAATTTTGGCTATGAATTTAATTTTACACAGATTTTGGTTTTGCCTATGTCAATGCTTTTCATAAGTATTGGTATTTTGCTTCCTTCGTTTAAGCGAAACTTTTTTGTCGGAATCAGGACACCTTGGACTTTGGCAGATGATCAGATTTGGAAAAAGACCCCTCAAGTAGGCGGTAAACTTTTTATTCTTGCAGGCTTTGCCGCACTTGTAAGCGTTCCTTTTCCTAGTGCAACAATTTGGGTTTTGGTTGGCGGTGCTTTAATTGCAGGATTTGGCGCAATGATTTATTCGCTTTATTTGTTTAAAAAAAGTGGAAAAAATAAACTTTAATCTGTATTTTAATTGCGTTACCTAAACTTTTTTTTGATTCTTCCAAAGAATCCTTTTCTTTGATTTTGTACGTCATCTTCTTTTGCAAGTTTTTCAAACAATTCTTTTTGTTTTTTGTTCATCTTTGATGGTGTCTGAACAATTATTTTTACATATTCGTTTCCATGTCCTGTTTCGCCCAAGTTTTTAATGCCCTTGCCTTTTAATCTGAAGATTGTGCCTGTTTGTGTTCCGTTTGGAATTTTTATTGTTGCTTTTTCTTCAAGTGTTGGTACATTAAGGTTTGTTCCAAGTGCTGCTTCTGAAAAAGAAATTGGCATTTCTGTATAAATATCGGATCCGTCTCTTTTGAATACTTTGTCTGTTTCGACAAAGATTACTGCAAAAAGATCCCCACTCGGACCGCCGTTAATTCCTGCATTTCCTTCTCCTCTTAAATTCAAATGGTTTCCTGTATCAATGCCTGCCGGAATTTTTATTTTTATTTCCCTTTTAGCTTTTGTTCTTCCTTTGCCTTCGCATTTTTTGCAGACAGTTTTAATAGTTTTTCCTTTCCCGCCGCATCTTGGGCATGTTCCCTGTGTTACAAATGTTCCAAACATTGTTTTTCTTTGCTGTCTTATTATTCCTGCACCATTGCATTGGTCGCATGTTTCTTCTCCAGAACCGCCTTTGCCTTTGCATTCTTTGCAGTTTTCAATTCTTGTAAGTTCAACAGTTTTTTCTGTGCCAAAAACGGCTTCTTCAAAGCTTATTGAAAGGTCAATTCTAAGATTTGCTCCTCTTGCAGGTCCGGCTGTTCCTCTTCCTGGTCCGTTTCCTCCAAA
>DAOWAC010000161.1 GCA_030634785.1 Chloroflexota bacterium
AAAAAATGAAAGAAAAAATAGTTATTGGCCTAGCTTGCTTTGCAACAATCATAAGCTTAATGGCATACGGAATGCTCTTCAAAAACCTTACAGCCATTCTCACAACCGTTATAGTAATGGGAGCATGGGTTTGGTACGTGGATCCGCCCGAATGAAAAACAGGAATCCAAACGAAACAATAAAATATGAAAAAAAACACACTAACCTAGTGATTTTATGGCAAAAGAAACAACCCCAAAACCCATCCTAAAAGAGTATCTAAACGACCTGACACAACAACAATGGAACGACTTCATAGCAGGCCAACTAAAAATTTCAGATTACATCAAACAAAACAAGTTCTGGATCCAACTACTAGGAAAAACAAACCAAATACGCAACGAAGCCAACAAATACACCCCAGAACAGATAATACAAGTACTTGAACAAAACAGACCAGAGCTAACAATCGGAAACAAACAAAAAGCCAAACAACGAATACGCCAAGAACTAAACGACACCAAAAAAATCCTAAAAGAATTCAAATTCTAAAACAAAAAAAAAAAAGAACGGGCGTTAATGCCTGTGTCGGCTGCTCGGTTGCAACAGAACACGACCTAAGACCGACAATTGAACTAATATTAAAAGAATACAAAGAGCTAAAAAAACAGCTCAAAAGGTGACCACAGAAAACAAGTTGTGGTCACCTAAAACAAAGTGGTTAAATGAAAAAACAAGAAGTACTCAAAAAAATAGGAAAGAAACACTGGAAAGAATTTCTTAATTTTATGAAAGGACAAACAGTTGGCATTAACCCTGATGGAAGCTTTGATTATTACGAACAGGATGTTGAAAACTTTTTAAGAAAACCAGAGGAGCGCTTTTGGGATTAGAATAAAAAGTATAACAAACATTAAAATAAAAAGGTTTGAAAAACAATACAAAAATGCGTTAAAAAAATAAAGCACACAAAAAAATGATTTAAAGAGGAATGTTTGTGGGAAAAAGGTTTTAACCTAAACAGGTGCTGATTAATTATATGAATATTCTAATTGTGGATGATGGAAAAGACCCTATTAAGCGACTCAGAGAAAAATACCAGCAGGAAGGTCACAAAGTAGAATCTGCACAAACACTTAAAGAGGCTAAAGAAAAAATCAAAAAAACAGAAGGCAAAGGATTTGATTTAATCGTAAGTGATTTTGATCTGGCAAACAATTGGAAAAAAAAGCACAGGGTGCTTGACGGATTACGTCTTTTGCAGTGGTGTAAAAAAAACAAAATTAAATCTAAATTTATTTTGCATTCAAAAGGATTTGACAAGCACAGAAAAATTATTAGTAAATTAAATTACCCTTTTGTTTTATATTCAAGAAAAAAGGGAGCACAAGTCCAAGGAAAAAGAGTGCTTCTGCCGCCAGTAAAAAAACCTCGTTAAAATAGGCGCTTTCTTTTTCTAAAACTAATCAGAAACAATAAAATAATAGTTTAAACTATACTATTTTGTATTAAATCAAGGGCGTCTTAACTTTTCGTGTCCTGCTTACCGGGGACACTTCTTTTTATTTTGTTGTTTTGCGTTGCTTTTGTCAAAACCCTTTTATACCAGAAGCTACCAATAGTTATTTGGTGGATTGAATGCCTAAAAAGCGTGCTGTAAAAAAGAATGTTTGCAGGAAAAGAATCAGTGACAAAAAGCCTCTTGTAAATTACAAAAGCCCAAGGGGAGAAAAAAAGGCATTTCAGGAAATGGTAAAAAGAGATTACCCTGCAATAAAAGGAGGGCTTTCCAAAAAGCTTGCAAAATGCTTTTATACCAACTGGAGTGTTAATGCAGGCGAACAGCTTTTTACAATGTTGAACATCTTCAAGGAAGCGGCTGGAAAAAGGGGCGCGCAAAATGATGAAATTGACAAGTATATTGAA
>DAOWAC010000052.1 GCA_030634785.1 Chloroflexota bacterium
ACAAGATTTATAAAAATGACATGGCCTGACGGAATGAGAAATATTAGCATAGTGCACAAATTCAAGAATGGTTGCCAAGGAACTTTGGCAGAATGCGACGAAACCTATGATGACGTGGAATTCAGCGCGATTGCTCTTGAAGTACAATTACTTGGCGAAGATAAAATAGTAATTGAGGGCACAAGAGCAACAATTTTTGAAAACCTTGGAGACATGGATGAACAAAACCCTCAGACAGGATTTAACAAGTATTCCGGAAGCATATACAACGTAAAAATAAGCTGGACAGACGACGGCCAGATAAAACTTGAGAGGGTATAAGAATGAAAAATAGAGGCCAAACCTCAATCGAAATAATGATGATTGTTATAATTCTCCTAGGACTATTGCTTGCGACAGCATACATAATGGTACAAAAAAGCAACGACATAAACAGAATTTCTGTAATTCAAAGAGACACACAAAAATGTGACAATATTGCTTCAAAAATAACAAGACTTAGTTCAAACACAGGATATGGAAAAGAAATTGTAACAGGACTTGAAAATGAGGTAAGAATTGAAAAAGGAAGCGTTATTGTAGGAAACATAAGCTGCAGTTACAAAGGATACGTATGGCTTGGAGAAGATGATGCACAAAATGGATTTTGGCTTCTTAAAAACAAAACATATTCTGTAAAAAAAATAGGTGAAAAAGTTGAATTTGAAGAAGTGGTGGAGTGATTAATTGAACAAAAAAGGCCAAGGAATGGCAATTGACCTAATGGCAGCTGTTTTAATATTTCTAATTATAGGCGGAAGCATTATGTTTGTGTGGGCCGATAAGGAAATTGAAGCAGAAGAAAGATTTTTTGAAAATGAAAGAATTACAATGGCTGAAAGAACCCTTGACACAATGATAAAAAGCAACGGACTTCCAGCAAACTGGGAAGAATATGAAGGAACAAACAGTGAAATTGCAGATAACATTCAGATGCTTGGGCTTGCAAAAAGAGACCGCGTTCTTGATGTTGAAAAAGTTGAAAAATTTGCAGAATTAAGCAATTTAGACGACACTTACGCAATTCTTAGAACAAAACTATTAATTGGAGGAAACGAGTATTACTTTAGGATTTTTGACCCTGAAAGAGAAAAAATGGATGAAGAAATAATCATTGCAGGCAAAAAACCAGCAGGAAATGTTGCAGAAATCAGAATCAGAAGACCAATAATTTACACATACCACAGAGAAGGAGAAGACGAAGCAGGAGAAAAAAGTCAGCGTGAAGCAATAACTGAATTAACTCTTTATTCGCCTTATTGGAGGATATAAAATATGCGGAAAAAAAATTTGTTGAAGAAGAAAGGATTTGCAATTTCTGTTGACGCATTGCTTGCAACAGTTCTTACAATTACAGTTCTTACATTTGTAGGATTTGGAATGCAAACAAGTGAAGAATCCATAACACCATCAGAAATAAGAATAAGACAAACTGTTGATGACACATTTACAGCACTTGACAACAGCGGATTTCTCTCATATGCACTTGTTGATGCAACAGAAACAAACCCAGCAATTACAATTCTTGAAAAAGCTCAAACACTTGTTTCAAAAAACACAGGACTTGGCATCGAAGTAACCGAATATGAATCAACAGGCACTATACCATGTAATGATTTTGACCAATGTTTTGGACCACTCAAAGAAGTATTTATTGCAAACATACCAATTCCGTCAGACAGAGAAATAATGCACGGGCGAAAAATTTTAATTTCAAAAAGTGTCGGAGCAGACATTTCAGGAAACCAATGTCAAATAATAGAAACACAATTTTTTGAAGAAAAAGAAAAAATAACAGCAATGTTTCAAGAAGAAGAAAAAACAATTTCAACACAAGCCATTGTAACAGACGAAACCATGAACCCGCTTTTGGAACTTTCCTGCGACGAAGGAAGCCAAACAGAAAAAGCGGTTGTTACACTAAAAATAAAAGACAACAGCAGAGACCCAATCGCAGTAGTAATGGCAACAGACAAAAGCGGAAGCATGGGAGAATATGATTTACTACAGCAAACAAGCGGAAACGCAATAACCTTTAATGAAGGATTTTGCAATAACAAGGCATGCGTTAAAGCTGAAACAAACTGCGTTACCTACACAGATTGGGATCCGAATGCAATAGGCGAATTTTATGTTGATGCCGAGCTTTTAAGCAAGCTGCCATACAGCAACAGCCAGGCACGAATAGATCAGACAGCAACCATTACAGATCTCTGTGGTTATACTCCAAAATTTAAGGTAACCGCACCCGATGGAACAGAATTTACACAACTCAGCCATTATGCTTATGTAACCAAGGACCCTTTGGAAGCCCATAATGTGGAAGGAGAACCATGGATTGTAACAGGCTGGAGCAATATAAGCGTTACAAAAAGGGTTTATCTGCACTTATTAGATGGAACTTATACTTATTTGCTTACAGGAGGAACCCTTGGAGGAGGCATAAAGACAGGAACCGGAACAGAATGTGTTGTGCCAGAAGACATGATTGAAGGAAACTGGCAGTTGCTTGCAACAAAAAACATAACCCCTGAAGAAAAGGTTACACGAATATATGGAAAGATGGAGTATACAGGTTACGAAGGCGATTGCGCTCCAAGAATGAAATTTATATCCAAGTCAAGCGGTGTGGAAAGGGAAGTAATATGCCCGTCTTCTTCAGGAAGCAATACTTGTTCGACAAATTTTTACCATGGAGTAAATGCACCGTATGGTGAAGGGGATTATGAAATATGGGGTTGGAGTGATGACACGGTAACAAATGTAAATGCGAGTTATTATATAGACCTGTTTGTACAGGACATTGCTACAAGCGCAATAGTGGAAGGGGGAACGTGCGGTGGCACAACATGCCAGTATTTGACCGACAGTTGCCCTGACATATTTTACCAGGGATACACAAATAGACAGTTGACATCCCAGTTTTCGCTTTCGGATGAAATTCGTTCAAGTGCAACAGTAACAACGCTGTCGGGAGCTCCTATCACACTGGGTTTTTGCAATAACGTTCCTATTGCAAGGCTTATTGACCCAGAAGGCAATCCAATAAATGGAACAATAGACTATAAGGTAGATTATGATGGCTCAGACCTTAGCCCTGCACAGGCTGATGGCTGGAAGCTTGAAACATGGTCAGACACACCAGTTGTTTCAGATTTTTATGCCCAAGCATACAACCGCTTGGAAGATGAAACAGCTTTTAGTATTGAAGGCGAAGACCTGGCACAAGCGTGTAATGATGAAACAAAATGGAAATTGATGAAAGAATTCACACTTTCTGAAAATGCAATGAAAATTAAAAGTGAGGTGCTATATGAGGGGTATGCAGGAAGCTGTGGAATGCCAAAAATAAAAATTGAAACACCCACAGTAACAGAAGCTACTCCACTTAGTTGTACCTCGGATTTTTTTTGCCACTCTTATCAAGTTGTCGGAGGTTTTTTCTATATAGCTAGTTGTAATCACCACAATTTGAAGTGTAAAATCGAGCTTAGTAGAACAAACAGCGACGCAAGAAGCACTTATTTGGAACCAAGACAATATAAAATTTATATGTGGAGCGATGCAGAAATAGAAAGCACTTACAATTTAGACAAGTATGACGAGATAAAAATACTGGACGATGTAGCAGTTCAAAACGGAACATGCTATAACCAGTCCTGCGAAGAGCCAGCCGAGCCAAACTGCGACCAGACAAAGACAAACTGGTTTGACGAAGAGCAGGGAGCAACAGGCAATCTTGCAATAATGGCTGTTTCAGAAGAAGACCATTTTATGGGCTTAAAGGCAAGCATAGAATATGGAGGGTATTCAGGAGTATGTTCTGGTGCGGAATTTAGGATAAGAAAACCAGATGGTTCAATTGCAACAACAAACTGGAAAACCACCGCAGTGCATGGAAAAGCAAACACGTCAAAAATTGTTACAGGCACTCCCTTGGAGACAGGCAACTGGGAATTTGAAGGATGGTCAGATGAAAGCATATATATTAACTATATTGACTGGTATGCTAGAAGAATTGATGCTGCAAACAAAGCAGCAAAAACATTTATTGACAACACAGCATGGGATTCTGGCGACAAGCTTGGATTGGTGAGCTTTTCAAGCCTGGCTGAAGTTGCAAGCCCTCTGGAAAGCGACAACACCGAAGCCGTAAAAACAGCACTTGACGACCTAGTTCCAGAAGGTCAAACAGGACTTGCAGGAGCAATAGCACAATCCACAGCATTGCTGGAACAGGCAAGCTTGTCAGATGAAACAGCCAAATTTATCATCCTTTTAACTGACGGCAGGGCAAACATCTGCCTTGACGGTGAAGCCTGTTCCGAAGAAGAAGCTGGCTTGGATGCGATTGAGGCTGCAGACCTTGCAAGAGAAAATGCAGCAGCAACCATTTACGTTATCGGATTTGTAGACCCCTCAATCGGAGACTATGCAGACACACTAAGGCAAATTGCAAAAGACCCTGAAGCAGGAGAATGTGTTGGAGGACTATGCGGCAAGTATTATTTTGCAGAAGACGAAGAAGAACTTGAAGAAATATACAGCCAGGTGATTGGAGAAATAAGGGAGAGTTTTGGCATTGTTGACTTAGAGATTCCAATCAAGGAAGGAATTGAACCAATCAACCTAGAAACTACAGGAAAATCAGGCATCTGGAATGATTCCGATGGAACATGGGATACAGAGACTGGCAACAATCCAGAAGTGGGCCTTGAGTGGGATGAAGAAAAAAGGGAGATTGTGTTGAAAGGCAAGCCAATCCATTACACTGAAGAAGACCTTTGGTTTGCAGTGCAATTTGAAGTTGTGGTGCCATGCAATGGAATCTACTGTGACCTGAACTATGTTGTTTTTCCGAACGAAGGAATGGAGATAATTGACGAAGACAGGGCAGTAACAAAATGGACAAAGGAAACAGGTGAAGACAAATACTGCAGTGCCCAAAATCAACCCTGCACAGATAGCTATATTAAGATGCCATTCAAGTACAAGAACATTGGCATAAACTTTGTAAGCGGAACAATTGTCGGAAACGATATTTTTCTGGACCTCAATATTGGAAACAGGGGATTCAAAGAAATTGACTTGGAGACAACACCATTAAAAATAAAATTTTTTAACCTGGATGGAAGTGTTATTGCAGGAGCAGAATGTGATGGTGGAACATGTACTTTGAAGCCAAGCCAGAAAAATATTGACGGAGGAACCGCACAACTTGATGGAATTGTAAGCTGGCCGGAAGAGGGAACAATGAGCCTTGAAGGCATAAGTTTATGCAAAGTATTTCCCGATACAATCGGCTGTGATTACAGCACTACTAGCGACACAGAAACAACAATTGAAAACATTAAGATTCCAACAGAAGACCCAGGAACAATCATTGCAGAAATAGACAGCACCAGCATTCTTGAATGCAGCAAAGGAAACACGGCAAGAATTTACTGTGGAGCTGAAGAATTTAAATTTTTTACAATAGATTATTACGCTTGGGTGAAATAAATGCGCGAAAAAGGAATTTTTATAACATTCATGGCTTTTTTGCTGGTGAGTACAGTGCTTGCACTAAGCATTTCAGTAAACCAGGCAACAATAGGACAAGAACAAAACCTTTCTAATGAAACTGCTTTTGACAGTGTAAACAGCAAATTTGACAACATAAGACAGCAAATTATAGTTGTAAAAGAAGGTTATGCAGGAGAAACCTACGGAAGATTAATGCCGTTTGAAAAAGTCAAAGTAGGAAGTGACTGGATTGAAATAGAACAAGACCTAAGCAATTCAGACGAATACCTCAAAAACGCTTATGATGCCTTAAACCTGTTTAAAATTTTTGCAGAAGAAAAAGCAAGCACAGGAATCGATGTTGAAATAAATACGATTTTACAAAATACAGAATGGGGAGGAGGAGACGATTACCCGGAAATAACTTACATAGTGATGCCACAATGTTATAAAATTATAACTGGCGGAAGCAGTGACATTGTAAAATTTGAAGGAGGAACAGTTGCCAATGGTTGCAAAGCAGATTTTGAACAAAACAGCATCAAAAGCTATGATGCAGCAATAAATTTAAAAGATTACATAAACGTAGCCGAGATTTTTTGTCAGGGAGAGTTTTCTGCATGCAGTGATGTTGGAGACCCTGAACTGAACAGATATACAAAAATAGAACTTGTGTTAGAAGATTGTCCAAACCCCTGCACTGCACCAGGCTTTGACGAAGAGGGAAAGGCAGTGATTTCAACAAACTTAAGTGAAAATCCTGAAGAAGAGACCCTTGTACAGGTTAAATATACTAGCGCAACAAATTTACAAATAAGACTTGCAGGTAGTATTATTGAATTAGACAATAATGATAAAGGAACAAAATTCAAATCATTAATTGAATTCACTAATCCAATTGACGAAATTATACTAGCTCCCAATCAATTTGAATTTGGAGTAAAAAATGAAGATTTTGAGATATGCAGAGCAACAAATGAAATAGGCTGCGATTAGCCGCACAAAAGAAGCTTTTAGAAACATTTAAATTTTAGAAATACTTAATAAAGTAGACATTTACATGTTTTAAAAAAAACACTGGTAGTTGAAAAAAATGGCTGAAAAAAAAGACACAAAAAGTGAAGGAAATGCATGGAAAGACTATCTTTCATCCATTGAAAAAAAGCCACAGAAACCTGCAAAAAAAAGCAATTCAATCGGACAAAAATTTAAATCATTTCTTGAAAAAGTCGGAATAGGAAAACCAAAAAAAACCAAAACTGAAGAAATAAAAAAACAGGTTGAAATTTCAGCCAAAGAAGCAAAAAAATGGCCAATTGCAAAAAAACACGAAACCAAACCAGCAGTAAAAGATTTTTATAAAAAACCAAAAATTACTACAAAAGTTGTAACTGAAAAGACAGCTATACCAACACATTTGAAAGGAATTGAAGAACAGATAAAAGCAAAAAAGCCAAAAGAAATTGAAAAAAAGCCAGTTGTTGAAAAACCAAAAGAAAAAATTTCTGATAAAAAAAGCCATCCAAGCAGAATGGAAAAATATATTGCAAGAATTGAAGAAAAACGAAAAACAGAAAAAAGAGGAAAAGAACTTGAAAAACTACTTGCAGAAAAAAGAAAAGAAGAAGAAAAGAAAAAAAAGCT
>DAOWAC010000105.1 GCA_030634785.1 Chloroflexota bacterium
AGTTGCATCCTCTTGAATTGGCAGCCTGGGCGCATTGGAAACTTGAAAAGATTCATCCCTTCCAAGATGGCAATGGAAGAATAGGCCGGGTTGTAATGAACTTTGTTGTTCACAAGAACGATTACCAAATGATTGATATAAAAACAAAGGAAAAGCAGCGATACTTCAACGCTCTAAAAAAATGCGACAGAGAAAATTCAGCAGAAGCGCTTGCAAGGCTGCTTGTAAAAAGATTTGAAAAGCAATACAAAAACGCGCTAAAAAAATGAAACTTGTGATAGGATACATTTAAATGAAAAGAGTAATAGTTAGTATGTTAAAGCGTTAACATAACAAAGGTTAGCGTGTCGTTGGCGATTAGTCATTCAGTACAAATCTCTAAGCCTTTTAAATAGAGAAATAAATACTTGAAAGGTGCAGAGTATGAAAACTGAATTGAACTTAACTGTTTTTGAAAACAATTTAAGGGCAGGTAGCACTGCACATGTCCTGTGGACAGAATTCTGATAGCCCGTTACAAGTGTTTCCTGACCCCTCAATAAATGGAATGGGTTTTATGCACTCTATGTCATATGATTCAATGCTGCAAATAATATTGTTGCTTGCAGTGGTCGGCATATCAACAATGTCACGGAATGACTCGTCATAAATTCCTGCGTCGTTTCCAATCATTGTGTTGTCATATATTTCGTTGGCTGCGCTTTCCCACAAGATAGTTATTGCGGTTCCATTGTTGTTTATTGTATTGCGCTTTATCCGATTCCTTCTGCTGTTCCACGGTATCATTATTCCGTCACCGTTGTCTGATATGTCACTGTCCTGAATTGTGTTTCCACCACTATATGTTTCAATTAGGAAACCATAACGATTTGAGTTTACTGTCATTCCAGTAAAGGTGTTATTTCCACTTTTGTAAAGTGCTATTCCCTTGCGATTATCATTTGTGGTTACATTTGTTAGAATGTTGTTCCCAGAACTTTCAGTAGCAAAGATTCCTGAATCATCATTTGAGTTTGCTGTTACATTTGTAAAGGTGTTGCTTCCGGATTTTCCACTGGCAAGGATTCCTGACTTGCCGTTTGAGTTTGCGGTCACGTTTGTTAATTGCTGAACACGGCTTTTATAAAAATAAATTCCATCGGATGCATTGGAGCTTGTTGTTATACCAGATAATGTGTTGTAATAGCTGTCAGTAAAAACAACTCCAAACCTGTTTGAGTTTGTTGTAGTGTTTGAAATAATATTGTTTGAACTGGATTCCAGCAGAATACCCTCTGCAAACATTGTGATATTACAGTTTTTCACCGTTACGTTTTGCACACTCTTCAAATATACCCCTTTATAAGTTCCATAATCCGGGGAACCCGCTATTGTAAAATTTTGGCAGTCTAAATTAACATTTGATGCAGTTATAGTTATACAATTTGTTGAGCTGGCAGTCAAGGGTGCTGTCAACTTGTAATTGCCTTCCTGGCTTATTGTATAATCACATGACAAAATTAATTGTGAAATGCATTCTGGTCTAGTGGCACAATCGCTATCTTCATCACAGTCTGTTAAGCCATCGGCATCGTTGTCAAAGCCGTCAATGCACTCTGTTTCTGTGCCAAACTGGCATAATCCACCATCGCCTTGCAAGCCATTGCAGTCTGGGTCTGCACAGTCAACCAGCAAGTCGTAGTCATTGTCATACCCGTCACTGCAGTACACAGAAGTGTTTTCATAGTATTCTGAATCCCTTGCACTATCTCCGCTTGCATTGCCATAAATGGTAACACTTTGCTCTAAATCAAAGTAGTCTGTAAACTCAACACTAAATTCACCTGATTCAACTCCTGGCAAAAGGTCACATACAACCGTTATTTCGCCCCCAGCCTTAACGTTTTCCGGGTCTATTCTGCAGTTGTAGTACCCTCTTCTGCCAATAACTGCATTAACTTTAATTTTTCCACCAGTAATATTCTGCAACCTGATTGTTGCCGCTTGCTCAAAAACACTTCCGCTTTTGACTATCAGCTTTGTTGAATCAGAGCTGGAAAAAACAGTTTGCTCTCCTGGTGGACCAGCAAGAAAAATCAGGGTTCCTGCAATAACCGCTATCAATAGCAAACTCCACCCATAAGTAATTAAGTATTCCAAACTAGCTTGAGCCATTTTTTTCATACAAAAATCAATATTTATTAACACTTTCTTTCTTTTTATTACTATTTAAGAAAGATTTTTTTGAAAAAATTATTTAAAAGTGATTGAAATGGCATTAAAGAAAGCAAAATCAGGCAAGACCGGTGAATTGCATGAAAACCTGGATGAAATAATTGACGACATTCAGGAAACAAACAAGGACATTGACGAAATACAGGAAGACGTTGACGAGATACAAGAAGACGTTGAAGAAATTCAAAGCGATGTCAAAGAAATTAAGAAAAGCCAAAAATCCTTGCTTAAAAGAATGTCTTCAAGGCTTGTGCCAGACGAGTTTGCATGGGACGACCTTGCGCAACAAATTGTTGGAGCAATGATTCTTTCAACCCCTCTTGCAGTAACACAAGAGGTTTGGATTCTTTCACAACAGCTTGACCTCATAAGGCTTTTTGCAATTATTGCAATAACCCTTATATTTGACATTTTGCTAATTTACCACACAAAATATCAGCTTGTAAAAGAGCAAAAAATCCTTTCATTCATTCCACTAAGGCTTCTTTCATTATTGATTGTTTCTTACACAAGTGCTGCCTTAATGCTGTGGATTTTTGGAGTAATAGGCTATGAAATCACAGAGCCTTTTGGCATACTAAAACTGGTGATTTTCGTAGGTCTGTTTGCAAATATAGGAGCGGGAACAGCAGACATGTTAAAATGAAGGAATTTAAAGCTTTCCAGCCATTTTCTTATTTACAATATACAAGGGTGGCTGAAAGCCTTTTTTCCTACGGGAAAAAAGCCTTGGGAAAAACCTTTGCTTCGCAAAGAAAGCCTTTTTTGCTTTGGCAAAAAAGCCTCGGGAAAAACACAGCCACCAATTAATATCAAGCAGGGGTGGCTGAGTGGTTAAAAGCGCACGCTTGGAAAAAACCTTTTCTTAAAAAGAAAAGGTTTGCGAAAAGAACTTTTGGCTAACGCCAAAAAGAAGCTATTGCTTCGCAATCGCAAATTCCAACAAGCGTGTTTCTTCACGGAAGCGCGAGTTCGAATCTCGTCCCCTGCGATTCTGATTTTGTGTCATCGAGCCCAAGCGAAGATGGCACTCGCACTAGCCGGGCGTGACGGCTTTTGAATCTCGTCCCCTGCGATTTAACCTTATGACAGTACACTAACAGAAAGTTTTCAACTGCTTTTAAGCAGGTTGACGTAAAACAAAGTCTGCTTTAAATAAGTTGCCAGTTTGGGCTTCCTATGGCTAAAAGGTTTTACTTGGATACTGCTATTTGGCGGGATTAGTTTGAAGCCAGGGGTGATGGCACTAGGCCTCTTGGTGAGTTTGCCTTTCAGTTTCTTAGAAAATGTGGCGAGAACAATGCGATTGTTTTTGTTTCTGATGTTGTTG
>DAOWAC010000093.1 GCA_030634785.1 Chloroflexota bacterium
ATACAAAATAACCTGCTATTTTGCCAAAAAATGCTTTTTTTGATTTTTTTGGGCAGTAAACAACAGGTGTTTTATGCAGGATTCAGGCAGTAAAAAACAAAGCTCTCTCTAACAATTTTCCTTTAGGGTTCAATTATCTGAATTTTAAATTCCTGTTGCCGTTTGGTCTATTGCAGTTATATATTGGGAACACTAAACTAAAAGCCAGACTACAAGCATAACTCCCTCTCCCTCCTGCATTCTGTTGAATGTTTTGAAAAAAAAAGAATAAGAATTGAGCCCTGACCCTGCGATTTTTTTTTGTTGCTTTCTTAGCAATGCTTTCTTTGCAGGCTTTTTAAAGCTTGTTCTGGTTTTCGGCAATTGCCTAATGCAAAAAAGTTGTGCCTGAGCAAAAAAATAATTCTGAAAATTCTTTAAAACAAAGGCTTTTAACACTATACCTAGTATATTAATAACAGGTTAATAAGGTGGTTTTTTGTGAAAATGTTGAGTGTTGAAGTTGATGAGAACTATGCAAAGGCTATTGACAAAGCCATTACTGCAAGCGGGCTTTACTCTTCCAGAAGCGAGTTTTTAAAAGATTCAATTAGAAAAAACCTTGCTGACACAATTGAGCTTGGGGGAAGTCTGGAAAAGTTCAGGGAAGGGGCAAAAAAACTCGGGGCAAACGCAAGACAAAAAGGCTATATTGGTGGGTTGCTGCCAAAGGCTGAGAAAGAAAAAATTGCTTTGGAATTTATAAAAAAGCACAGGCTCTGATTGTAATTGGGTAAGCGTTGGCGTTAATCAAAGTTGGGCAAGCATTGGCTTTAATCAAAATTGGCTGGTTCAACCGATTTTATTTCCTGCTTAACCTTTTCAAAGTCTTTAATGTTAAAGGTTACAATGCAATTACATTTGAAGGCAATTGCTGCCGCCATATGCAACGCATCAGAATAATGTACTCCTTTGGCGACAAACTTTCTCCAAGGCAAACCAGGCTTTATTTTTGATATTTCAAAGTTGACTTCCTGTTCTTTGAAATAGGTAGTAATTTCATCTTCACTCAAATATGTTTGTTTTTGCACCTCTTCAAAAAACAGGTTAGACAAAATAAGGATGTGGTTCTTCTGTTTGACTTGCTTAAAAAACCCTTCTGCTTCAACAAATAACCCTCGCAGGTTTCTTCCAATCTCTTTACTAAACAGGGAAATAAAAACATTGGAATCTAGGTAAATTCTTTGCATATAAAATTTATCGCTTCTTCTAACTTAATAAATCCGGTTCTGGTTTTCGGCAATTGCCTGCTTTTTTGGAACAACAAAAGTATTCTATTAAGAACAGGTTACTGTCCTTTGAAAAACAGTGGAAATTTCAACGTAGGCAAACCTTTGCTTTCATTGCATTTTTAATTAATTTTCTGCAATTTTTTCTATTATTTCTTCATTAATAAAGATATTTATACTAGTTTTGCTTTCTATATCTTATATGCCTTTGGATTTTATTGCAGGATTTGTTCTTGGTTTGATTGATTTAATCAGGCTTTCTTTAATTGTGGCAATTCCTGTTTTTTTGGTTGTTTTAGTAGGTCAGGTGCTTGGTAAAAAGGTTGAGAAAAAGTTTGAGCAAAGCTGGATTGTTTCTGCTTTTATTACTACTTTTATTGTATTGCTTCCGATTGTTTTTTTTGCTTATTTGATTCCTTATGCTATGGGTTATTTTGCAAGTCCTTTTGTAGGAATGCCTTTGCCTGAATTTATGCAGCTTACTGTAGTTGATTATGCAATGATGGTAATTTTGACAATTATAAAAAATGTAATTACTGCTTTTATTTTTGCAGTGCTGTTAATGCCTTTGCTTTTTTTTGCTTCTTTTGTGGAAGAAAAATTGAAGAAAAAAACAAAGCTTCCGCCTCTTGCAAATTTGTTTATTGCAGTTTTTACAACAGCGTTTGCTGCTTGGATAATAATTCTTTTTATTTTTCCATGGATTTATACAGGAATTTTTGAACTCTTATGGTGGGGTCTATGAAGACAAATTCTTTAAAGAAAGATTTTCAAAAATTTTCTTGCATTTTGTTAATTGCTTTAATGTTAAACCTTACTCTTAGTCCTGCTTTTGGAGAAGAGCTTCCTTCAACAATAACACCTGCTGAAACAGGAGCTGAAGATGATTCTTTATCAGGAAATGTAGAAATGCCTGAATTAGTTGACATTCCTAAAAATGTTGAATTTGCCTGTTTTTCTCCTGAGACTGAAAGATTTCCCGGAGAAAACACTTTGCGTCCTGAAGAGGTTGCAAAGCTTAACAGATTACTTCCTAAAGCATATAGTGGGGACAATATAGTAAGTGGTAGGGGTCCAAACAAGGACAGGGACCAGCTTCTAAATCCAATAATTGCATTGACTCCTGAGAGTGGAGGGATTGGTGTTGCAAGCAAAGTGCCTTCTGGTAAAATGGATACTGGTGAATTATCTTTCTTGTTTAACAAATGGTATTCTGGTCCTTTTGCTTTTGGAATAAGTCTTGATGATACAATAAGATTGGGGCAATGCAGGGACTTGCCAAGACTTGAAGCTGAAGAAAGGGGCTGTCCTTTGCTTGACGAACAGCTTACATTTAGAAATAGTGGTGAAGGAATTGTTAACAATGTTAAAACTGTCTGGGAAGATTTCAAAGACTGGATAACTCCAGATGCAATTTCTGGAGATACAGGACAGTATACTGAAGAACAGCTTGAAAATGTTCAGATGAATATTTCTTCAAACACTGACCCTGAAACACTTCAGGCAAAATATATTCAAAAAAACATTGAAATGATTCCAAACAGTGTTCTTACAGAAGAAGTTGAAGCAGTAATGAAAACAGCAGGAAAAGATTCTGACAGTCTGATAAGTATTTACAGCATGTTTGACAAATATTACAACAGTTGGTTTTCAACAGAAATGGTTGTTTCAACATTTGGACCGACTCTCTTTGGAACCGCAAAAAAGTATGCTGGTTGGTTAAAGAGAAGAGGGCTTGCTTTTGATACAACAGACAGTAAATTAATGCAGTGGTTTAGGCGAACATTTTACGAACCAAGTGGTTTTTTAGGTGAAGCAAGACTTAAAAAAATGGTTACAAGAACTGACAAATATGGTTTTGGAGATGCCTGGACAAAAAGAATTGAAGGAACAGGAGACCGAAATTCAGGTTATGCTTTTATTAAAGGCGGAAGTTTTAGAAAATCAGTAAACGACTGGTCAAAGCCAGGCGGTTACCTTGACGAAATGACTGACCCTATTCAAAGAGGAGAATTTTTTAAGCAAATAAAAGACCTGAGAGCATATGCTCATACAAACAAGGCAATATGGCAGCAAAAAGCAGATGCTTACAAGGCAGCTGTAACGGCAGCAGGAGATGCAGGTGCAAGCAGTCCTCAGGCAAAAGCAGCTCTTATTGATTGGGCACAAACCAATGCTGACCTTATGCTAAAAGCAGATGGTAAAATTTTAAGACTTGATGCAACCGAATTATGGGCAAAAGAAGAGGTAACAGGTCTTTACACAAACGCACTAAAATACAAGAGCACAGGTGGCTTTGTTAATATTGTAGGAGACAGTAAGCCTATTGGAAAGGTTTCGACAGGATTTCGTGACGGCGCTTGGGGTGATGATGCTTTTGATTTTGCAACACAGGGCAAAATGCTTGAAATATACAAAGTTTCTCCAACAGGAGAATTTATTGATGAGGTTCCAGTGGAAGATTTACAAAAAGGATTTTCAAGATATGTTAAAAAGTCAGCAATGACCGAAAAAGGAGAATTGCTTGAAATCAATGAAGCAACAATTCCTTACATTATGAAAGAATCTCCAACAGGCAAAGTAAAAATTTACAAGTCAAACTGGGAACTTGACCATCTTGAATCTCCTGAAATGTATGCAAAAAGACTGACTGATTTAAGGTCTGACAGGGTCATGAACACAATGTCTGTCAACATGGACAGGCTTTATAATACTCTTATTGAAAAGAATTTTGCAGG
>DAOWAC010000117.1 GCA_030634785.1 Chloroflexota bacterium
AAAAATGGCAAAACCAATCATTCAAACACCTGACTTAAAAGGTAAAGACGCAAAAAGATTCTTAGAAATGCATAGTCGTACGACTATTTCAAGTAAAGACGAAAAGATTCTTAAGTCCTGCATTGAAACATATGACAATTATAAAAAATAGCTACTTCTTGCTTAGATGATACAATGAATTTAGAGATGGAACTTCTTACTGCGGAACACAACACCAAAGACTTTGATTGTGATACTAACGAATTTGAGGAAGATAAAGATTTAAATGATTTTATAAAAAAGGATGCCTTGCCTCAAAAAGAGGGTGGATGGAATAAAACCTACGTGTTGGTTGAAAAAGGTAAAAAGGATATTTTTGGTTTTTTTGCAGTTGCTCCCGATAAGTTTAAAGTAGAAGAGGAAGCAAAACGCGAAGGAAAAAAGCCATACTGGACTATACCTGCATTCAAGATTGGTAGACTGGCTGTTGACAAGAATTATCGAGGGAAAGGAATGGGTCCTTTTTTAGTTAGGTATGCAATGGGTCTTATTATAAAAGAAATTTGTCCTAAAGTTGGCGGGATGTACATTACACTTGATTCCTATCCTCACAGAGTAGATTGGTATAAGAAACATTTCAATTTCAGAGAAAACACACTCATAAAACAAGACGGTTCAGAATATGTAAATCTAATTTTTCCAATAAAAGATTTTAACTTAGAAAAATAATTGACTTTGTCGCTTTTTTGTCTGATTTTAAAGACTGAGCAAGAATGCCCTCTTCGCGTTTGGCTTGATGGCTTGGCTTTGCAGTTGTTAAAAAGATTTTTTTTATTTATTGTTTTGTTTTAACCTTTTATGATTCCGTAGTACATGTTTTCTATTGGAAGGAAATACAAATCTTTTCCTGTCTGTTCAAGTTTTGGGTTTGCATAATATTCAAGCGGAAGAGCGTAGTAAATTATTCTTTCTCCAATTCCTGATGTTACAATCAATGGCGAGCTTCTGTTTAAGTCATATCCTACTCTGTCCATTTCTGTTCCATAGTTTATTGAAAGGACTTCGTTTGTAATACTTCCAGATAGTGTTTCAACAACTGCAAAGTCTTCTTTTTTGAAAATATACAATGGCAATGCTCTTGTAATTCCGTTTATAAGCGGGTGATTTCCGCTTGGTTCTGTTTCCATGTTTCCTGCAAGGAATGGTCTGTCTTCAGGGCATGGAACAAGTTCGCAAAAAGTAATTTTTTCTTTGTCTATGGGTTTTACTCCTAAAAATTCGTCAAATGAAACTATATAATCTCCGTCTCTTCTGGACCACGGTCCTAGGACAATATTTAGGTCAGTGTCAGGGTCTTTGTCTTTTGTATAAACAAGGTGGTCGTTTGGTCCAAGTTTGGTTCCTGCATCTCCTGTCCATACAAGGACTCCGCCTGTTGGGTTTGTTGCATAATCTACAAATGCTCTTAGTTGTTTTGTTTCAATTTCTTTTGCCCTGTCAACTATTACTATGTCATAGTTTTCCAGAACTCCGTAGCTTACATTGTCAACATGTTGTATGTCGGCATGCACTGCGAGAATGTTTGGGTCTGATAGAAGTTCTTCAAGGCTTCCGTTGCCAAATCCTATTGGATTTCCTAAACCAGTGTCTCCGTAAACTATTAAGACACGTGGTCCGCCTGTTGTATAAGTTTTAATTGTCCAGTAAACATCGCACCATGCTTCTCCTGCTATTGGAATTTGACTGCAACCTATTACTCCTGTAAAGGTTAGCAAAAATAAGAGAACAAAAATCATTACTATTAGAATGATTGCTCTAATTCCGTTTTGTATCATTATTTCGTTTTGCATGGTTTTTCGCCTTTTTTTCTTAAACGTTATCATTTTTATATCTTAACAACTATTAAAATCTTTATATTGCACCTTTTTTGGTGTATTTTTGGTGTTTTAAAAAATGGTTAAGTTAAACAAGGGTCCTGCAGTAAGTGGGCCAAGCAGTAGTTTGGGAATTGTAAGGTTTTTTGACGCTGATACCAGTGGTCCAAAGCTTTCGCCAGAATTTGTTATTGGCGCAGCAATTGCTCTTATTGCACTGGTTTTGGTTGTTAGAGCAATTACTCCTGTCTAAGAAATTCTTCTTTTTAAGTTGAATAAGAGGTCTGTTAATTTTATTTAAGCCAAGGGTAGCTTGTTTTTTCGTTAATATTCTGCATGGTTGTAAAATCCCAGTTGGAATAATTGCTTTCTGATTTCATCTGGGAAAAAGTTAGTTGACTATTTTTTGTTGTTTGTTTTTCGTTCATTTTTTGTAATTTTTAAGGCTTTTTTCACGTCTTTTGGGTAATGTTTTCCTCTGTAGAGTGATTTGGTTTCTGCTTCTTTTGCGTTGAATGCTTTTTTTAGCATTGATGCTGCCTTTTCCTGGTCAAATCCCTTGCATGAAACAATGTCTATTTTTGCAAGCTGTCTTACTGGATAGGTGTGTATTGTAATGTGTGATTCTGCTATTAGAACAAAAGCACTTAGTCCTTCTTCTTCTTTGTTTTTTGGTTTGTATTCGAAGACAAATGCTTTGGAAATTTTTTTCATTCCGATTTTTGCAGGAAATTCTGAAAGAAGTTTTTTGATAAATTTTTTGTCAGCAAGCTTTTTTTCACTACATTTGTATAAATCAACTACAAGCTGTGGCCCGTATTCAGGATTAAACTTTTTCATAAAGAAAGGCATTGTCTTGTCTACAAGATTGTATGCCAAATCAAATGAAAGTATTGCAAAAAAGTAAACAAAGTTTCCTGTCAAAATTCCAAGTACAAGTGTTCCGATTTCCAGTGAAAGTCTTGCGCTTACAATATGCTGTATTGTTGAATTGATTTTTTTTCCTTTTTCTTTTACATGGTCAACAAAATCATTTAAGGCTTCGTCAAGAAATCCTAGAATAACAAATGCGGCAAGCAGTGGAATTTCTATTGTTGGCAAACCACGCAGTGCAAAGATTGCAAAAATTATTGCAATTGCAAGCTGATGTGTTTTTGAGTCAATTTTTCCTGCAAGCAATACTCCTATTGTGATTGCAATTATTAGTGTTCCAAATTCTGTTGAGCCTGTTGCAAGGTAACCTGCAAGTAACCCGTAAACTGTTGCGGTTACATATTGCATCCATGGAAATTTTATTGCAAACGGTTCGTCTATCAGGTTGTCGGT
>DAOWAC010000098.1 GCA_030634785.1 Chloroflexota bacterium
AACATTGGGTAAAGCCTCTTTTTGATGCAAAACTTGTAAAAGGCGAGCCAAAAATAATTGAACCTGATAAAATAATGAAATTTAAATGGTTTCCTTTGGACGATTGGCCTGAAAACTGAACCTCTAACTGTCATGAATTCTTTAAAGATGTAAAAAATGGAACAATTAAACTTGATTAACTTCCCTTTAAATTATTTTCCAAACTAATTTCTATTTATGTTAAAGATTTATTTTTCAATTTTAATTGTCTTTCTTTTTTTAATTCCTGCAGCTTTTGCTTTGGATGCTCCTGTTGTTACAAGCGATACGCACCCTGAAGGCGAATGGGCTTCAATGCCAATGGAATTCAAATGGGATGCGGTTGATGGTGCTGAAAAATACTGCTGGATTCTTGCTTCAATTTCTGACAAAGAAATTCCTGTAGATGACGACAAATATTGTACTGAAAGCACAAGTGTTTATCCTCCTAGGAAAATGGATAGTGGAGATTATTATTTTAATATAAAAACAGTGTTTTTTGATACTGAAAGTAATACGACACTGTATCCAATAAAACTTGATGTTGGCATTCCTTCACGCCCTATTCTTTCGGCCAATGCATTGTCTGATGGTGGCATTGAATTAACCTGGACTGCTTCCGAAGATGATAAAAGTGGAATTAAAGAATATGAAGTTTACCGAAAACTTATGGCAAATTTTGATCTCAGAACAACCCCAATTCACACTATAGCATCTGGTTCAGCTACTTCAATAATTGACTCTAACGAAATGGAGCAAAGTAAAACTTACCATTACAAAATAAGGCCTGTTGATAATGCAGGAAACACTGGTATTGTAAGTAATGAAGTGCATGCTGAAACTACTGCAGAATGTGATTTGGATATTTCTTTTTCAACAGATTTATCCAATTCTGGGGACAGTCTTGCATTAAGTATAACTGGTTCTGATTTAGTTTATCACGGAGGGCTTTCAGCAGTTTTGCCAGATGGTTCAACAAAAACTTTTTTTACAGATTCGGATGCTTTTTCAGAATGGTCAGATTCTTTTGACCTTTCAACTGTTGAAGAAGGATATATTGATTTTACTATTGTCGCCAAAGAATTTTTTGGAGACGCCTGCGATTTTGAAAGACGTTTCATTTATGATATAACCAATCCGTCAATTAATTTTGTTTCTCCAAAATATAATGACCGTGTAAGTGAAACAGTATCTTTACAAGTCAAAGTTGAAGATTTAGGTGAATTCAAAAGCGGGTTTGAGCCTATTGAATTTTTTGTTCAGGAAGGAAGTTCCTGGATATTAATTGGAACATCTGATGAAGGAGAAAACGGAGTTTATTCAATTGACTGGGATTCTTTTTCAGCAGAAAACGGTTCAACAAAACTTAAGGCTGTTGTAACAGATCTTGCAGGGAACACAGTGGAAGAGAAACAAACAATTACTGTAATTAATGCATTTGAAGGCGCAGTTGATATCAATTCCGCAATTGAACAGACAATAACTGCAAAAGAATCTGCTCTTGAAACAAAACTCGCACTTGAAGGCAAAGCAATTATTTCCAAAGAAGAAAACAGGCTCTTTGACGAAGCAAGTGCAAAGATGGAAGAAGGAATTATTTTAGCTGAATCAATTGATCTTGAAAGTCAGACAAATGCAAAGCTTCTTCTTTCAGAAGCAATTCTTTTGTTTGAAAAGTCAGAGGGTGTTGTTCAGACTTCTGTTTACAAGACAGCGGATTTTATTTTCAACAAAGAACAGGCAGGAATTCTTTTGAATGCTGCAGGAATTTCAGGAGCAACAGAACAGCAGGCGCTGGAATTTATTGAAAAAACTGACCCAAAAAGACAGCTTCAAATTCTCAGGGTTGTTGATGAAAACACTGAATATTTCAAGGCATTAATTTCAATTTCATATTTGCTTGACATAAATATTTTATCAGACCATAACTCTGAAGATTTAGTAATGCAGGTTATTGAAGTTGTTCCAAAAGAATTTGCAGAGTATGCTGCAGAACTTGATTCAAATATTTCTTTTGATGTTTTGTATGACGATCCAAAACTTTCTTTTAATCTTACAAAGGACCAGTATAGAAAAAGAGCCTTTTCATATGCCTTAAAAGACAATCTTACACAAACAGAGGCTGATGCCTTAATTGAAGAAAACACAATAAACAAGTTTGTTGCCCCACCTGTTTTCCTTCCTGTTGGGGCAGTTACCGGTTTTGGTTTACCGATTTCATCAGATTTGCTTATTTTTTCAGGGATTGGAATAGGAGTCATAATTGTAGTGCTTGTAATTATTTTGGTTTTGAAGAAAAGAAAGTCAAAGCGAAAAAGACCAGGGTTTGGCGGAAAACCTGAACAAAAGCGTGAAAAGTCCAAATCTGGTTTGGGTGGAAAAAAAGTAAAAGAAGTTAAGCCAAAAAAGGATTTTTGGAAGAAAGGCAAGTCAAAACTTCTTTCCCTGCACAAAAAAGATGAATCGCCTTTAAGTGTTTTTGGCAAAAAATAAGCCCTTTTTTAAAACCTTTTTCGGAAAAGTTTTCTTATGGACGAACATGTTTTTTGGGCAGAAAGGATTGCGGCTGAAATAAAAAACAGGAAAAAATTTCATTTTACTGATGGAACCATTCCAAAACTTAAGCAATGGACAGTTAAGAGTAGTAGCTCCCTTTCAGGGGTTCTTCATATAGGGCGGCTTTCTGATTTAATAAGGGGGGAAGCCGTAAGCAGGGCTTTGGAAAAAGAAGGCTTTAAGCAGAATTTTATTTATGTTACTGAGGACATGGATCCATTGAGGAAAGTTCCCAAAGGGGTCCCTCAAAAATTTGAGGAATATCTTGGAATGCCTGTTAGTGATGTTCCTGACCCCTTCGGTTGCCACAAATCTTATGCAGAGCATTTTGTTTCGGAATTTTTTGAGGTCTTGGATGATTTCTTATTTCTGAGCCCGAAGATTTTTTCTATGAGGGAAGAATACAAAAAAGGAAGTTTTAATGAAAGCGCACAGCTTCTTTTGAAAAACAGTAATGCTGTAAGGGCAATAATTGAAAGTCAGCAGGATTCAAAGCTTGCAAAGGCATGGTCTCCCTGGAAGCCTATCTGTGAAAAATGCGGAAAACTACAAACAACAACTATCACAAGTGTTGATGGTTTGAAAGTAAATTATGTCTGTGAAGATTATTCTTTTGAGAAAACTACTGCAAAGGGCTGTGGCTTTGAAGGATCGTCTGATTTAAACAATGGCAACGGAAAACTTGTTTGGAAAAGCGAGTGGGCTGCGCAATGGAAACACTGGGGTGTATGCAGTGAGGGAGCTGGTAAAGAATATGAATCACGGAACAGTGCGTTTTGGGTTAATGCTGAAATTTGTGAAAAAATTCTTGGTTTTCCAATGCCTGTGCCAATTTTTTACGAGCATTTAATGATTGAAGGCAAAAAAATGAGTGCGTCTTTGGGAAACGTTGTTTACCCCAAAGACTGGGAGGAGGTTGCAAGGCCCGAAACCCTAAAATATCTTTATATGAAAAGAATAAACAAGGCAAGAAGCTTTTCCTGGAATGATGTTCCCTCTCTTGAATTGGCGGTTGACAGAGATGTTTTTTCAGGAAACAGCAAGCTTGTTGAGTATTCAACTGTTAAGGACAGGGAACTCGTGCCTATTCCTGTTGATTATTCTACCATTGCAGTCCTTGTCCCGCTATTTAAAGATGACAGAGAAGTTTTCGAACAGCTTTCTTCAGCAGGTCTGCTTCCTAAAACCTTTTTAGGAAAAGAAAAAGATTCATTAACTGAGCGTATTAAAATGGCG
>DAOWAC010000111.1 GCA_030634785.1 Chloroflexota bacterium
TCGCCTATAATTTCTTTTTTGATTGTTTCCTCAATGACTTTTGCTAAATCTTTTTGTGCTATAGCAATATCTTGTTGTGCATTTGCTAAATCTTTTTGTGCATTGGCTACTGCTGCTTCTTCATGTCTGTTTTTTACCTTGCTAAAGTCTCTTGTTATTGCAATTAGCAATATAGTTACAAGGAGTACTATTAGTAAATCTTCAAGCAATAGCCTGTTGTTGAACGCGTTGTATACTGAGAAGATTGTTCCGGCAACCGTGACTAATTTTAGTATATCGTATTTTGCGCTCATGTCAAACCCCAATAATCATTACTTCTAACAACTATAAATTTTACTTTCCAAAAAAGCACTTTTTTTACCCTAAAACCTGTGCATTTTGATAAAAATTTAAATATATGCCTAAACATTATATATCTGAGGTGTTTTTAGTGGTCTTAAGCAACATTGACATCAAAATTTTGGATTTTGTTTGCCTGAAAGGGACACAAATGTCTGAAAAGGAAATTGCAAAATATCTAAGACTAAAGCCGACGACTGTTTCTTATTCTTTAAAGAAAATGCTTAGGGACAAATCAATTCTTGGATACCGCTATCGTGTTAATTATGCAAGGCTTGGTCTTGTTACAACCGCTTGGGTTTTGCTTAAGATAAGGTCTGCAAACACTGGCTCTTTTCATCTATTTGAGAAAATGCTTGAATTTCCGCAGGTTCATGTCGCATCTTTTATTACGGGTGAATTTGACATTGCTCTAAAAGTTCTTGAACGCGATGTTTCTTGTATTGATACTTTTGTTAGAAAATTGTCAAAAACGTTTCCTGAACTTATTGACAGTACAAAAGTTTTTTTGGTTACTAAAAATTACAAAACTCACAATATTTTACCAAAAAGTGATTCCTGTCTTTTTTCATTTGACAAAACAGATTTTAAAATACTTTCAAGCAGGATGGATTCGCCTGAAAAAGAGCTTGGTCAGATTGCTTCAGAACTTAATCTGCACAGGAACACTGTCAGCAAGCGCTGGAAATCTTTTTGGAAAGAAAATGTTCTTATGAAAAAAACTCCGGTGATAAATCCATTATATTATCCCAAGCTAAAGCTTTCAATGAAAGCAATTGTTCTTATTGATGCGCTTCCTGAAACCTGTGATGTTCTTGCAAAAAAACTTTCAGAACTGGATGAAGTTCATGAACTAAACAGACTTTTGGATGGGTTTTCTTTAATGGCAATAATAAGAACAGGTGACATTCCTTCATTTCTTGATTTTCTTAGATGGGTGTTGTTTGAAAATTTGGGTAATGGTAAAATCAAAAAAACTGTTTCACTAATAATACTAAAATCAAAACCGCATAAGCAAAACTATTTTCCACAATTGCTTGACAAAAAAATAATAAGATTCAGAAAAGAAAAGCTTGTGTGCGCCTGTTCGAAGAATTAGTTTTTTGTTTTTGCAATAAGATAGCCTGCAAGAACTGCAATTGCTACAATTCCAAAAAGCATTACTATCATTTCAAATGAAAACGGAGTGCTTGTTGTAATAGTTCCGGAAATTGTTTCCTTTGCAACAACTCCTGCAACTGTATCGTTTGCAATTGCTTCTGCAACTGTTTCTCCTGTTCCTGTTGTGCTAACCATTGCGTCTGCAATTGTTTTTGATGATTCTGTTGCAGCTGGAATAATTCCCTGCACTCCTGGCGCCATGAACATTTGTCCTCCTTTTGCTGCAAAAGACACTGCCTGGTTTTCAACCACTGAAATAAACGAATAAAGAAGTCCAACAAGAGCAATCAGGCTCACTCCTAAAACAATAAACACATTTATTGGTGTTTCGTGCAAAAAGATGTTTTTGCTTTTTCTTGTAAGGCGATAATATTTCCATTTCCTTCCTTCATCAAGTTCTTCTATTAGGTTTGCTTTTTTAAGAATGCCAAGGTGTTGTTTTACTGTTGGTGCTGCAAGCTTGAGCTTTTTGCTCATCTCTGTAAGAGTATGATTTCTGCCCCTTAGAAGTTTAATTATTCCTGTTCTTGTCTCAGAAGCAAGTGCCTTGAATTCAGGTCCGGAAAGTTTTATTTCTTCCATTTTAGTCACTATTATATTGTTCAAACTCATTTAAAAAAATGTCATTTTGCTTAGGTTCGTGCCTAACCCAATTATTTATATATCTTAAAACCGTTCTTTAATTCATGCAATTCGATTTAAACAATATGTCGTTTGATTTAAACGGTTTTTTTTATGAAATGGCGCTTCCTGCTGCTGATGAAATAATTACAAAGGCCCTTGGAGGAGATGTAACAACAATTGCTCTTTTGGGAATTGGAATAATAGTTCTCTTTGTATTGATTATTTTACTAATGGAGGTTGCTGCATGGCTTATAAACCTTGTAAAGCGTTTTCTTCTTTTTGTTGTGGTTGCAGTTTCAATTCTGCTTTTCTTTTTTTCATTTCAGGACAAGATTTTTGTGCCAGAACCTGATTTGTCACTTGTAGTTGCAGGAATAATAGGTATTGCATTTGCTGTTATTGCGCTTTCAATCTCGCTTTTTTCTCTGAGAAAAGAGTGGAAAAAGCCAAAGGAACAAAAGGTTGCAGAACTTAAGTCGGAAATGAAACAGCTTGTTTCAGATCAATTTGAAGCAGAACTTGAAGGCAAGAGCGTCAAAGAAGCTAGGCCTGAAATAACGGCAACACAGATTCAGCCAACTTCAATGTTTTCGAGACAGGCACTTTCTCCTGCAAAACTGTTTTCTTCATTTAGTGACAGAAGCCTTCTTGCGGTTTTAAGTTACATGGTTGTTGCAGAATTTGGAGTAATAAGCGGAGTAACAATTTCTGCACCAAATCCAACAGTTGGAATTGCATTCTTTTCAATGTTTCTTATAGCAGCTCTTCTTTTCATAAAAAGCACTTATCACAATTACTTAACTGGATTAAAGCACCTTATAGTTGCTCTTGTAGTTGGCTGGGCACTTTCTGTGGTATTAAGTCATGTATGGCTTAGTGTTTCTCTTTCAACCTTATTTTCATTACAATACTTTGCAACAAATGCACTTGTTGCACTGGTAACTGGTTTGGCGGTAAGTTTGTTTATGGGCTCAAAAGGTTAGTAGTTACACTTTGTTTTTCAATCACAGTTTCTTCCAAAACTTTTGCATTAGCAATGCATCTTCTTCAATGTTTGGGCTTTCGCATATTATTCTTCCAGAAACGTTTTTTTTATGCAGTGCTTTCAAAAACCATCTGTAGTTGAAGCTGTTTCCTTTGTCCTCCATTTCCAAATGGTTCCTTTCCCCCTTTGCACCAAACCTTATTCCGCTTGCA
>DAOWAC010000030.1 GCA_030634785.1 Chloroflexota bacterium
AATAGCAAGAGATTTCAATAACTCGGTTCAAACAACAATAAGAGCAGAGGAAAAAACACAGAAAAGAAACTGGTTCATGCGATTTTTATTTGGAGGAGATGAAGAAGCAGCCGAAGAAATTGAACAAGAAGTAAACACAAACAGGAAAAGAATACAATCTTTGAAACAGTTGAAAGAAAATTGTGAAAAACCTGTAAAAACAATATTACAGAAACAAATACAAAACATAGAACAAGAACAAAACAGACTACAACAACTGGCACAGGAAGAAAAACAAAACAAAGGGATATTAGGATGGATTTGGAAATAAAGAATTCTGACAAGAGGAATTCTGTTTTATTTTAATACTTCATATAATTCTTTGTCTAGTACAATTTTGTTAACTTTTCCAAGTTTTTCTTTGCGAATAACGCCTTTTTGTTCAAGATTTAATAGTATCCTGTGCGTTTTTAGTTTATTCAAACTAGGCAAATGAGACAACTCATATTGTTGAACCTTGCCTCCATTTTCCATAAGTGTTTCAATTACTTTCTTTTCGGGAGAAGTAAGAAAATTAAGAATTATTTTAGTATTCTTTTTCAAGGAATGTTCTTGCTGAATTGTTTTATCAGACATAATATAGTAAACTATTGTTCCAACCAGCAATCCAATGAATGTAATGAACGGAATCAGGTAAAAACTACGAAATGACGATTCTGTATCTCTTCGTTGCTCCAAGAAAGCTTTGATTTCCTCAATAGACATTCCGTCAATAACTCCTGGATTTAATCTGGAGTCTTGTCTAAGATCATACTGATAATTGAAATATAAACTAATGGAAATTATTACTAATGCAAAAG
This sequence comes from Chloroflexota bacterium, assembly GCA_030634785.1. Lineage (GTDB taxonomy): Archaea > Iainarchaeota > Iainarchaeia > Iainarchaeales > JAFCCL01. Next base: position 840 of record DAOWAC010000030.1, read on the forward strand.
ATATCAGGATTCCAATTCCAAGAATTATTTTTCTGTTATTTTTTAACTCCATAATATTAAAAGGAATTAAATCATTTATAAATGCCAACCATGATTTCATTATTTTAAAACTTGGTTTTTGTGTAATTTTTATAGTTTCAGCAAGTAATATGTATAGTTTCAACTGTATGATATTATAGAGCGGAGTAAAAGATTCAGATCAGGAGGAATAAAATGAAAAAAACAGCAATATTTGGTTTACTGGCGGTTGTAGCCATTGGAGTGGTTGCAATTTCAGGAGGCATGCTGGGTAATGATGGAACAGGCACTGGTTTGTTTGCGATTACAGGAGACCATGAACACGATGAATTACACGACCATTCGGTTGAAATAGAGGGTAAAGACCTAAAATTGTTAACAGTACAAGAGGTAGCAGACTTGTGGGAAATAGATTCGGAAATTCTTTTGTCAAGAATAACAACAGAATTTGACCTAAAAGAAAGCTATACCGTAAACAGTGTTTTGGAGGATATCAGAGTAGAATATCCGTTCTCACCCGCACTTATCAAAGACATGGCTGAAGAAATTAAACATCCAGGAGCACAAAATGAATAGAACAAAATTAAATTATTGGATTGATATTGGGCTGGCAATATCTTTTTTTACTTGTTTTATTACCGGTTTGGTTAAGTGGCCTGGATTGGTAAAAGTGATAGGTGTTCCGGCATACAAAACTTTATACGTAAACGGCATTTCTTTGGTGCATGATTGGAGCGGCATAATCATGGGAGCGCTTATTTTGGTTCATTTGGTTTTGCATTGGAGATGGATTGTTGCCGTTACCAAAAAAATGTTTAAGTAAACACAAAACCAGTTAATTAAAACATTAACAGCACAAGCTGCCAAGAGTTGTTGGTGAAATCTTTGGTGGGTTTTTGCTTGGTCCAACAATCTTAGGATTCTTTTTTCCCGGAATTCACAACTGGTTGTTTAATGCATTTGAAGTCGAGGGAAAACTGATTTCCGTTGTTTACTGGTTTGGCCTGCTATTTACAACCTTGTTTGAAACTGTTAGAACATTGCTTGCAACAAAGTTAATCAAAAAAAAACTGGCTATTAAGTGATATCAAAAGGCTTATCACTTTTGAAAAACTAAAGGTAAATTTTAAGGGATTCCTTCCGAGCACAAGCAATGACAATAAACTTAACCACGAGCCTTTTAATTAATTTCCCTTTTTGATTTTTATGATTTGATGTTTGAAAACGGAAATTTGAAAATTGCAATTACTTATGTTGCACTGCAAGTAATCATTTGGATAAAGTGCACTGCATTTTATTTACTGTATGGAGCAGGGCGTGTTGCAAACTTTAACAGTTTTTTGTTTACTGCAGACGCTATTTCGTTCAATTTCTTTTTTCATGAAGTAATGCATATTGCAATCGGAGTCCTTGCACTATTGTTTGGAAAGAATTTGAAAAAACTCGAGTGGATTAAGCTTGTTGCAGTTGTCTTTGTTGCAGTCTTTGTTCACAACCTTGCCTACTGGTTTACCTGGTCACATGCAAGCATTGCCTACAGCATGTTTGACTTTGCAAGCGACAGCGTGATTTTGCTCGCGGTTGTGCTTGTTGGTTACGTGCTTGGAAAGTCTTGGACAAGATTCAAAAAGCAAAAATAGGCGAAAGAAAAGATTTAAATTGTCCCAGGGCTTTATTCTATTAGTGTGATGGAAGAAAAAGAACTACTTGAAGAACTTAGACTTTCACCTGTAAACTTTTCCTATTTGGAAACGCTTTCAGATGATTTGGGAATGCAACAGCATGCTATTCATGGGATTCCAATGCTTAAAAGCGGATACACTACCGACGACAATGCAAGAGCATTGGTTGCATTGCTTGATTTTGGAGAATTGTTTAAGAAAGAAAAAGTAAGAAGTGAGTGTGTCAAATATCTTTCGTTTTTGAATTTTATGCAAAAATCAAACGGCTGGTTTCACAACATGCTTTTGTTTGACAGAAGCTTTGGAGACGAAAGAGGAAGTGCTGATTGTTTTGGAAGGGTTTTGTGGGCTTCTGGAAGGACTGCAAACAGTTGGCTTGTAGAAAATCACAAAACAAATGCTAAAAAGATGTTTTACAAGGCTTTGCCACTGGTGAAGGAACTTGAAGACTCAAGACCTATTGCTCTTTCAATTATTGGAATAGCTGAAATGTTAAAAGCTGGAGAAAACAAACCTGTTTTGCTTGAAAGTATAGAACTCTTAGCAGAAAAAATGTGCGGGTTTTTTGCAGAAAATAGTGTGGAAGACTGGAACTGGTTTGAGGACATTCTTACCTATGACAATGCAAGATTGTCACAGGCAATGTTTGCAGCATTTCAGGCAACAGGAAGAAAGGATTTTTTAAAAGTTGCAGAAAAAAGCTTTTGGTTTTTGACAAAACAAACTATTAAGGGAGAAATGTTTGAACCTGTTGGACAAGATGGATGGTTTCCAAAAGATGGAGAAAAAGCATTGTTTGACCAGCAGCCAATTGAAGCTGCTTCAATGGTTCAGACAGCTACAGCAGGATTTTTTGCAACAAGCAATGATGAATACAAAAAAATTGCTTTAACCTGTTTTAATTGGTTTTTTGGCGGAAACAAACTTGGAGCCGCATTGTATGACAAAAAAACTGGCGCTTGCTTTGACGGGCTTACTCCTAAAAATGTAAATTTGAACCAGGGCGCTGAAAGCATGGTTGAATTCCTAATTGCAAGGTTTTGTATTGAGAAGATGAAAAGGCAAAAGATTTGAAATTTCTGTTGCAAGACAAGCTTTAAATTTGCAAAAGCCCTTCTTTTTTCCATGCAGTGCATGCTTAATTTTTCAAAAGAAGAAAAAAAAGAAATCTTGAAGTTTTTGCACACGTTTCCTGAAGAAAAAACAAAAACTGCTTTTGAGGAATTTAGATGCAAAATTGGCAAAAGCACAGTAACCCTTTATACTTCAGGAAAGCTTTTGTTGCAAGGAGACGATTGTGAAAAGGCAAGAGATTTGGTTTTAGAAAATGTTGAAGTTGAAAACGAGCTTGTACTTGGAATTGATGAAACAGGCAGAGGCGAAGACTTTGGGCCATTTGTTATTGCAGGCGTTTTGGCAAAACCGAATGCAATGAGAGAACTTAGGGACAGCAAGAAAGTAAAGAAGTTGAAAGAAAAAGCAAAGCTTGTTGAAAAAAATGCAGAGGGAATAGGTGTTTTTTCAGTTTCCTCTAAAGAACTTGTTGAGTTCAGAGAAAACGGAATGAATCTTAATGCAATTGAAGCAAAGGCAATTAATGAATTGGGTGATTTTTTCAAAAATGCAGGAAAAGTAAAAATTATTGTAGACGGTTCTCCACTGAAAGGATGCAAGGAAGGAATTGAGTTTCTTGTAAAAGGAGATGATTTGAATCCTGTTATTGGTGCTGCAAGTATTGTTGCAAAAAGCGTTAGGGATTCATCTGAAGACAAAGGAAAAAGAAAAGGGTGGGGAACTTGGTCAAAAAAGAACTAAAAAGAAAACCGAAAAGTAAGGGGACTTTGGTAAGTGTTGGCACAATTGTCTGGAGACTTAAGGCAACAATTGTGATTGCATTAATTTTAATTGTTGCATATTTTTTCTTTTCACAAGGCAATCTTTTTATCGAAAAAGGCGCGCTTCTTTCAATGTCATTTAGTGTAGGAAACCCTTTCAATATTATTTCATACATGCTGGCTCATATGAGCATTTGGCATTTGATAGTAAATGTAGTAAGCCTTGTTCTGTTTGCAACAATTGTTGAACTTGCTTTGTCTTCAAAGGATGTTGTAGGAATTTTTTTGTTCTCGGCAATTCTTACAGTTTTATTTTTTTCGGTTTTTAATCCAGGAATTGTACTCATTGGAGCAAGCGCTGGAGTATGGGGAATTATGGCAGCAAGCTTTATATTAAATACAAAAAGAACAATTGCCGCACTTGCAATTATTGTTGCCTTGTTTTTGTTTTTGTTTCCAGCAGCTGCAATAGTTGTACAGCAATATGAAACAGTAATTGTGCAAAAGAATGTCGAACTTGAAACTGCACTGGTAACAGCGGTTAAAACAGGAAATCAGGAAAGGGCAGCCTCAATCGCGGTTGAAAAAAGTGAAACTGAAAAAGAACTAAAGGAATTTGGTGAAAGCAAAAAACTTGCAGCAGAAACAATCATTGACCCATTTTTGCATTCTTATGCTGCAATTTTTGGAATAGTTTATCTTTTTATTTTTAGAAGAAAAGAAACCAAAGAATGTGTTAGAAAACAAAGGCTGTTTAGTATTTTTCACAAAACAAAAAGTTAAGAAAATAACAATTAGTTTAATTCGAGGCTCTGAATACAAGATCTCTGAGTTTTTTGTCACTTATTTCAGGAATGTTTTGTTTTTTCTTTTTTTCAAGCGGTTGTATTTTGTCAAGCCTTTGTTTTAAGGCGGCTATTTCAAGCTTTGTGTTTTGTTTGAATTCGCCAAGGTTTTCAAGTTTTTGATTAAGTTCGGTTGTGTTTATTTTTTGAGCAATGACTCCATTGCCGTTGAGTTTGAGTAAAAGCTGTTCAAGTCTGGCAATTCTTCTGTTAAGATAGTCAACTCTTTCAATTTGTGAAGATTCTTCCAAAGGAATTGGTTTGGCATTAAATTCATTTCCTTCATATTTTGACTTTGCAACAAGCGTCCTGCTTTCATTTCCTTGAATTTCTTCTGCTTCCTGAAAATCATACTTTTGCTGAACTGTTTCATGAACTTGCTGGCTTTCCAAATCAAAATCGTTTTGAGGAATATTATTTTCCTGTTGTTTTGCTGCTACTTTTAGTCTTTTTGGGTCTGTAAGACTCAAAAATGCATTTCCCAGAAAAAGGGCTAAAATAAGCACGCTTAAGAAAATTGTAGCAATCATTTCTCCCCCAACCAAAAGAACTTGTAATTGCTTGTTTTTTTAATCTTTTTGGACAAAACCTAAGCAATCCAAAAGCTTATTAAGAATTACTTGGGGTAAAAATAGTTTAGAGACTGCTTTTTTGCAGTGGCTTTTTTTGGTGAAAAATTTGGTTGAAGAAAAAAAAGAGAATAAAAAAACCAATACTGGTGAAAAAAAAGCAGATATTGAAGTGAAAAAAGCAGAAGAATCTGTAGAAAAATCAAGTGTTGGAAAAAATAAAACCGAGGTATGTGCAAAAAAAGTGGTTGTTGAAAAAAAAGATTCTTTAGCATTTTTTAAGAAAAATCCATGGCTTATTGCAGGCATCGCATGCATTGCAATTATTGCCGTTCTAGTAGTATCTCTTGCAACACCTGAAACAGCAGACCTTGACGATTTTCATGGAGCTGGAAGTGGTGTTGAAAGCATTGTAAAAATGATTATAGTTTCAAGTGATAGATGTGTTGGGTGCGAGGAAGCAAATTCTTTTGAGGTTCTTTTCAGTGCAGAAGGAATAAAATATGAAACTCAAACAATTGAAGAAAGTACTGCTGAAGGACAGGAGCTTATTCAGTCACTTGGAATAAAAAAATTACCAGCATATATAATTGAAGAAAAAAGCATTGGACCAGACGCAGTTGTTACAACAAGCGAAGGCGAAAAAATATCACTTAAAGAAGTTCTTCAAATTTATGCAATGCAGGGCAAAGGAACATATGGTGAAGGAATTTTTGTATTTCCTGAAATGGATTTGGATGGATTTGTCCGACCAAAGGTTCTTTTAGGAGAAGCTTGTGGTAATGCCGAGAATATAAACATACAAGTTTTTGCAGACCCCTATGATCCAAACAGTATTACAAGAACTATGGACATTCAAAATTTTGTAAAAATACTTGAAAAAGATGTTAACGTTTCTTTTAGATACAATTATTTGCCTACTTATAGCAGAATTTTAGAAGAATGGTATTTGTACAACACTGGCGGAAGTCAGATGACAGTAAGAGACAATATTGAAGGTGCAGCAAAATATTTGGTTTGTGCAAATGAAGCATTTGGATTTGAAAAGTTCAGCAATTTGCAACAGGAAATGTATGCATTATACTGTGATTTAAATTCTGAAAATATGGAATTTTTTGGAGCTGAACAGCTTTCAAAATGCAGAGACAGTAACCATTATCAGGCGTTTATTACAGGAGAAGAAATGAATGACTTGACAAGAAAGGCAATGATTTATGACGGCATAATACTCAGCGAATGCCTTTACACTGTTGAAGATGGATTTTTTACCAACAGTATTGAACTTGCAGATACCGTCGGAGTTAATATTACTCCAACTGTTTTGATAAACTGCCAGTATGAAGTGCCTGTAGAACATATGGGTACAGCTGTTTGTGAAATAAATAAGGACCTTCCTTTTTGTAGTTAGGTTTGAAAAAGGCGTTTTTTTTATGCCATCTATTTTTTTTAAAGAATCAAAACTTTTTGTTCTTCCAAAAGTTTATGAACCAAGTGATGACAGTTTTCTTTTGGCAGAAAATGTTAAAGTAAAAGAAAAAGAAAGCGTGTTTGATTTAGGAACAGGTTCTGGCATTCAGGGAATAAATGCTGCAATGCAGAAAGCTGAAAAGGTTGTAAGTACCGATGTTAATGAAACTGCTTTGTTGAATGCAGAAAAAAATGCAAAAGCACTTGGATTTGAGAAGATATTTGAATTCAGAAAAGGAAACCTTTTTGACTGTTTAAAAAAAGAAGAAAAGTTTGATGTGATTGTTTTTAATCCACCGTATGTGATTTCTGAAGAAAAAAAATACAAAGATCTTGACGGAGGAGTTAGGGGAAGAGAGGTTTTGGATGAGTTTTTGAAGGGTTTTGCAAAACATTTGAAAAAAGGCGGAAAATGCTTTTTTCTGCAAACAAGCCTTAATGGAGAAGAAGAAAGTGTTAAACTTTTAGAAGAACAGGGCTTTGAAGCAAAGGTAGTAGCAAGAAAAAGGCTGTTTTTTGAAGAACTTCTTGTTTTTAGAGTCTTAAAAGCCATTTAAATAGATTTTAATTTGTTTTCAATCTTAGGTTTTTGTATGCCATCAAATGTTTCGTTTGAATATGAAAACGCAGTAAGTGAATATCAACAGGCTGCTTCACCGGAAGCAAAGCTTGCTGCACTTCAAAAAATGAAAAGCATGGCTCCGGGGCACAAAGGCGGAGAAAATTTAAGAAAGGACATTAACAAAAAGATTGCAGGATTAAAAAAAGATATTGATAAGAGAAAAAAGATTGAGAAAAAAAAAGGAAGCAGAGAAAGTATTGCTGTAAGAAAGGAAGGAATTGGCCAGATTGTTTTAATTGGATTGCCAAATTCCGGAAAAAGTACTTTGTTAAATTTTATTACAGGAGTTGGAACAACTGTAGCACCTTATCCTTTTAGTACAAAAAAGCCAGTTGTTGGAATGATGGATTATTTTGGTGGCAAGGTACAACTTGTTGAATTGCCTGCAATAGTTGAAGGAAGCAGTGATGGAAAGGCTGACGGACCACAGGTTCTTTCAATTGCAAGAAATTCAGATGCTATTATTTTGGTTGCTTCTGACAAAAATCAGGAAAAGGTTCTTGTAGAAGAATTGAATAAGAGTGGAATTTGTCTTAATAAAAAACAAGAAAAAAAGGAACTTAAAAAAAGTTTTACAATTAACGCATTTGAAGAACAGGATTTGGAAAAATTAAGAGAAGAAATTTTCAGTCTGCTTGACAAAATACTTATTTATACAAAAAAGCCAGGAAGCAAAGCAGACTATGATATGCCATTTGGTTTGCCATTGCATTCAACTACAAAAGATGTTGCAAGACATTTGCACAAAGACTTTGAAAAAAAACTCAAGTTTGCAAGGGTTTGGGGCAGCACAAAATTTGAAGGACAAAGAGTTTCAAAAGATTACGAACTAAAAAACAAGGACATTGTTGAAATCTTTGCATAAAAACTATTTAGATTGCTTTTCTTCAACCGGCTTGTCAAGCTTTTTTGAAGAATCAGAAGATCGCATTCTTGAAATTATGGCAACAGCAACAAGCAGAATTATTATTCCTGCTATTAGGTAAAGAATTGTTTCCCTGCTTTGAATTTCAACAGCAAAGTATTTTTCAATTACGTGAGTTCCTTTAGAGTCTTCAAAAACTATCTGCATTAACAAAGGAACTTTTCCGGTTACTCCAGGGTCTGCTACAAATAAAAATTCTTTTGCTTCATAACCTTCTCCAGGAGCAAGTGTTGATACATTAACAACGCCTGCATTTGTTTCAAGTCCGTTAAAAACAATTAGTTCTGCTTTTATGTTTTGAATTGGTTCTGTTCCTATGTTTTTAAGAGAAAAAGAAACTTCTCCTTCGCCGCCTGTGTCAAGAGCT
>DAOWAC010000160.1 GCA_030634785.1 Chloroflexota bacterium
AAATCCTAACGAGGCAAAATGCGCAAACATTATTGCAAAATGCGCTTCAGATAAAGAAAATTGTGCAGAAGACGTTTCAAACTACTGCCAGGAAAACACATCTGATTTGAAGTGCCTTCAGCTGAAAAAGCAGTACTGCCTGAAAAACGCATCTGACGAAAGATGCAGGGAATACCTTAAAGATTTGTGTGAAGAAAAGCCAAGCCTTGCGCATTGCAGGGTAAGAACAGTTGAAGGCAAGAAAATAATCGGGGTAAATCCAACAGCGGTTGCAGCAGTCACGGCTGAAAAAGGCGAAAGCATAACAAGCCTTGTAATAGATTTAAACAGGTCAGGCCTTAGGGTTGCAAGAAAGAGTGTTAAGGTTGTGAATCCAACAGGTAAAACAAACGGGCAGGACTAAGGTGACTTGAATGGAAACAAAAAATATTTTGGTTCTTCTGTCAGCCTTGTTCCTAATGCTGGCATTGCTTGGTTGTGTTGAAGAGGCGCCTGTAGCCTGCACTGCTGATGTAATGGAATGTCCTGATGGAACCTTTGTTTCAAGAAACCCTGCAAATAATTGCGCATTCTATGACTGTCCACTTGTAACAGAAAATCAGGTGCCACAAACAGGCGAAGTGGTTGTTGGTCCTGAATACTATGGTTCTGAACAGGAAGCATTTGATGCATTAAACCAGGAACTTGACCAAATGGAAGATGTTTCAATGCAAGAACTTGAATCAATACTTGGGGAATGAAATTCCCCTTTTTTTACTTTTTTTTCTAATTGTAATAAAAAGTTAATTAGACAATGTCTATTTATGAATAGTACTAAAAATGAGAACTTGTTTTTACCTTCTGGGGCTAAAAAAATAAGCTTGCTTTGGCCAGACAAGTTTTTTCCAAAAGATTTGAGTGAATTTCTTGGAAATGGTGACATTGTTGAATCTGTAAGGAAATGGGGTGAACAATGGGGTGAAGGAAAACAGGGAAAGCCGTTGCTTTTCTTTGGAGCAACTGGTTCAGGAAAAACCTGTCTTGCTCTTTTGCTTGCAGAATACTTTGATTGGCAATTGTTTGAAATGAATGCCTCTGATACAAGAACAAAGGACGCGGTTGAAAGAGTTGCAGGGGCAGCAGCACAAGGAAGCAGTTTTTCAGGCAAGAAAAGATTAATTTTGCTTGACGAGGTTGACGGTTTGCATGGAAATTCTGACAGAGGGGGAGTAGCTGCAATAAATAAAATAATTAAAGCAAGCAAAAATCCGGTTATTCTTACAGCAAATGATGTTTACGGAAATCAAAAAATGACTGCTTTCAGAAGCAGTTGCCAGATGATTCAATTTAGAAAAATAAATTACTTAAGCATTGCAAAAAGGCTTCGTGAATTGCTTGAACAGGAAAAAATTGATTTTGATGCAGAAGCAGTAAAAGAACTTGCGCAAAATTGCGCAGGGGATTTCCGTTCAGCATTGCTTGATGTGCAAACACTTTCTCTTTTAGGAAAAATTGATATGGCTGCAGTTAAATCACTTGGTTATAGGGAAAGGCAACAGGATGTTTTCAAAACAATGGGAAAAATTTTGAAGGGAACTTCTGTTAAAGAAATTAGAGCTGCTCGCTTTAAGGCAGATATTGATTCAAGAATGCTTTTCAACTGGATTGAGGAAAATATCCCGAGGCATTTTACCAAAGGAAATGACAATGCCAATGCATTTGAAAGGCTTAGCAAGGCAGATATTTTTAATGGGCGAATTATGAGGCGCCAGCATTATGGCTTTTTGCGTTATTCTTCTGAACTTATGACCTGTGGTGTTGCGTTAAGCAGAGAAAATGATTACGGTGGCTGCGGGTGACAACGTCGTGCGGCTGCTGCCGCCGCTCATCATCGGCGAGAAAGAAATTGCCGAAGCGATTGAACGCATCGACAGGGCATGTGCCC
>DAOWAC010000132.1 GCA_030634785.1 Chloroflexota bacterium
AATAGAAGGAATTGAAAAGGCGATTGAAAAGCATTTGGAAAAGGAAGCAGATTATACTTTTAGCAGAAGCATTACAGGAGTAAAAGACGGTTATGCTCTTGGAACAGGAGTAGAAGTTGTTTCAACAAAAGCACTTAAAGAAGTTTCCGAAAAGACAAAACAGGATGACGAAAAAGAACATGTGACATTGTTCATTAGAAGACACAGGCCATTATTCAAAGTAGAAGAGGTAAGCGCACCAGAAGAACTTGTCAGACCAAAAATAAAGTTAACTGTTGACACAAAAGAAGATTTTGAAATGGTTACTGAAATTTTTAAAAACGTGTATAAACCCGGAAAAATTGTTTCAGCAAAAGAAGCAGTCAAATTCCTTGACAAGCACCCTGAAATTGCAAAAATTAACAAGCATATAGAAGAAGCTGTGAAAAAAATGAGAAAAACAATGATTGTAATAAGAGCAGACAGCAATCCAAAAATTGGCATTGGATGCATTACCAGAAGCCTTAATCTTGCAGATTCACTAAAGGAAAAGTATGCAATAGCATTTATTACAGAAGATAACAAGCCAGGCATTGAAATGATTAAAAAAAGAAGATACAATGTAGTAGTGCATCCTGCATGGAAAGACCTTGAATCAGAAATAGAAGGAAGCTGCCAGCTTCTTGAAGACTTTGCAAAAGAAAATGATGTATTGTTTATTGTAGAATACAAAATTCTTAACGATTTGTTTATCAAAGGAGTGTCAAAGATAGCAAAAAAAACAGTTGTAATAGCCAACTATCCAAAAGAATTACAATTAAATGACGCTAACGCAGTAATTAATGCAAATGTTTTTCCTGAAAAGGATAAAGAAGAGGAACTTGATGGAAAAACATCTTACTTCAAGGGACCAAAGTATATTATTCTTGCAGACCAATTTGCCAAAACAGAACCGAAAGCGATTTCTGAAAATGTCAAAAAAGTTCTTATAACAATGGGCGGAGCAGACAAAGAAAATGCAACAGCAGCAGTTGTAAAAGCATTGGATAAACTTCCAGAAAATTTTAAGGTTACAGTTGTTATTGGAGCAATTTATGCTAATGAAAAAGAGTTGAAAGAACTGACAGAAGCAAGCTCTAAAGAAATTCAGATAGAAAAAAACATTCCTGTGAAAAAAATGGTTGAATTAATGCAGGAAACCGACATTGCAATTTCTGCAGCAGGAATTACCTTGTACGAACTTTGTTCACTTGGAATTCCAACAACAATAATAGCGATTGAAAGTGTTTACGACCACCAGCTTGAAATTGCAAATGCTTTTGAAAAAGCAAATGCAGTAATTAATTTAGGATTGTTTAAAGAAACAAGTATTGAACAAATTTCAAACACTGTTGAAAAGCTTTCAGCAGATTTTGAGAAGAGAAAAGAACTTAGTACAAACGGACGTGTTTTTGTAGACGGAAAAGGCCTTGAAAGAGCAAAACATATTATTGAAAAACTAGCGAAAGATATTTAGATATAAAGAAGATATTAGATAAATGAAAAAGCAAATGATATTAGGTAGGGTGAAAGGATGAGTGATGAAAGATTTAAAGAATGGAAATTTCCGAAAATTGAAAATGGAAAATTAACAAAGTACAATTGGATTGTTCAGCATAAAGATGGCTTAAAACTTGGAAACAAAACAGACATTGGCGCATTTACTTATATTAATGCAAAACACGGTGTTGAAATTCAGGAAAATGTGCAAATAGGATCACACTGTAGTATTTACAGCGAGTCAACAATTGACGGAAAAAAAGGAAAAGTTGTTTTGAAAAAAAACTGCAAAATAGGTTCGCATACCGTAATAATGCCAAATGTTACAATTGGAGAAAACACTATTATTGGAGCACACAGTTTTGTAAACAAAGACATTCCTGCAAACATAATAGCATTTGGAAGCCCTGCAAGAGTTGGAAAAAAACAAGAAGTTGAAAAAAAGGAAAGTGATTAAAATAGACTGGAAAGTTCCACTGTTCAAAATATTTTGGGACAGAAATGATTTAGAAGCCGTTTCGGCAGTAATAAAGAGAGGCAGTTACTGGGCAGAGGGTCCGGAAATTGCAGAATTTGAAAACAGCTTGCAGAAATATACAGGAGCAAAGCATGCAGTTGTATTTAATTCAGGAACAAGCGCATTGCATGCAGTACTTGAAGTCTTTGGAGTTAAAGGAAAAGAAATTATTGTGCCAGCATTTACATTTATTTCAAGCGTTAACGCAGTTATTTTGGCAGGAGCAAAACCCGTGTTTGCAGAAGTTGAAGCAGACAGTTACGGTCTTGATGCAAAAGACGTGGAAAAAAAGATTGGAGACAACACAGCAGCAATTTTACCAACCCACTATGCAGGCAGTGTTGCAAGAGATATTGAAAAGCTTGCCGAGCTTGCAGAAAAAAATAACATTCCTTTAGTGGAAGATGCAGCAGAATCACTTGGAGCAAAATTAAACAACAAAATGGCCGGAAGATTTGGAAAGGCAGGAATGTATAGTTTTTGTCAAAACAAAATAATTGCTGCAGGAGAAGGCGGAGTACTTGTAACAGATAATGATGAAGTTGCTGAAAAGCTCAAAGTTTTCAGGTCACACGGAAGAGATGCTGGTGAGAATTATTTTTCAAGCACAGTACAGGAAGATTACAGCCTTATTGGATATAATTACAGAATGCCAAGCATTTTGGCAGCATTGGGCAAAAGCCAGCTTGAAAAAATAAACAAACT
>DAOWAC010000171.1 GCA_030634785.1 Chloroflexota bacterium
CCAGGAATTTGTATCTCTCGTCCCGCGCAGTTTCTTCCAGAGACAGTTTTCGCTTTTGGGCAATTTCCTTTATATCCTTTCTTTCGACAACAACAGAAAGGTTAAATCTTTTTGCAAGATTTTTCACAAATTGCTCATCTTGTTCTGACTCCGTTCCTCTGAGTAAATGATTTAGATGGGCAATAGAAAGCTCAGAATAAATGTTGTCTGCACGATTTATGTTAAAAATAAGACTGAGCAAAGAAACTGAATCCGGGCCCCCGGAAATCCCCAATAGGATCCTGTCCTTTGTACTAAAAAGGGCATGTTTTTTTATAACCTCAGCAACCTGTTTTTGTAATTGCATCGCATCCTAACTATATCCCTCACATATAAATAAGTCAAGAATAGAAATTATTTGACATTGGTTAGATGTTAAGTAGAATGAAGTTCCAAAAGATGGTTTTTTATTTTTGAGGACAATATTTCACTATGGAAGATTTAAAAAGCAGGCTCAAGCTGCTTGAACTCGATCTAAAAAAGTTGGACAAGCGTTTAAAGAGCGGTGTCACAACGGGAGAAAAAAAAGACTGGGAACACATTTTGCATCAAACCAGAAAGATTGAGGAACTGGCAATCTCACAATTAGCCATCCTGAAATATTGCAATAAGAATGACATTTGACATTTTTGAAAACGCACTAATATCTCAAGCAAAACTTCTTTAAAAAGGCGAAAAACTCTATGGTTAAAATACTATCAAAACATTGGCATGTATGCGTAATCATAATAATTTTTCTCGGATTACTCAACGCAGGATGTTCGCAGTTTCAGTTTAAAAAATTTACCTTTGGCAGAAAAGACAAAACAAACACAAGCCTGGAAAAAAAGGTTGATGCACTATCTAATAGAATAACAAGTTTAGCTGCCATAAACTATGACCTTAAGAAAAAACTGAATGACCTGCAACAAGAAAAAGAGTGGCTAAACAAGGAATATATACAACTAAAAAACAACCAGTCTGCCATTGAAACCACACAAAAACTACAAAATACCGAACAAAACAGTTTGCAAGAAGAATTATTAAGGACAAAAAATTCACTCCAAAAAATCGAAAAAAAACTGACCTTGGTTGAAACAGACAAAAATAAAATTAAAACTCAACTGGAAGAGCTAGAAACCCTCTATTCCGAATCTACTGATGTAGACAAAGACATCACTAGCCCAACAGCTGTTGTAGGAAAAGTAAATGACACAGAAAAGAGTAGAAAGAGCCTTATAAAGGAAACACAAAAGCAACGAAAAACATCTCTTGTCGAAGATTTATTAGACAAAGCAATCCAGTTATACCGACAGGGGAAATTTGAAGAATCAATTGCAAAATGGAAGGAAGTCTTAGCGCTTGATCCCAGTAAACTTGAAGCAAAATTCAATATAGAAATTGCACGAGACAGAATTAAAGAAAAAGAAATACAAAAGGAACTAAAATCGTCTCTTATCCAAAGGAAATAAAGAGACTCCGAATTATGGCAAAGTGGAAAGGAAAAGCAATTGGAGCAGGTTTAGGATGGGCTTTTGGAGGGCCGTTTTGCGCAATCCTTGGCGCGATAGCAAGCCACCTCTTCGCTAAAACCAGCCTGCGAAGAATAACTACAGAGGCCCCTGACATTATATAACAGCTATCATTAGAATTGATAAC
>DAOWAC010000062.1 GCA_030634785.1 Chloroflexota bacterium
AACAAAAAGGTTTTGAAAATTGGACCTGCAGCAAAGGTTAAAGAAATAAATCAGGTAATTGGATTTAAAAATTATGGATTTTTAAAAAGTGATTTTGTTATTTTAGCAGGAAGCATTGTTGGACCATGCAAGAGAGCAGTTGGATTAAGAGTCCCTATAAGAGCTAGCCCAATGGAAAGGCACCAAATAGAGTCTTTGGATTATATTGCAGGCACTGCTATTGGAACAGAAGATTTTGTTGAAGAAGAAATTAAAGCAGAACACATTGTTGAAAAGAAAGAAGAAAAATCCGAAAAGAAAAGTGTTGCTGATGAAATTGCAGCAGCATCAAGTGGAGACCAAAAAAGGGAGAAGCCTAAGCAAAAGTAAGGCTTGTTGAATTTTTATGAAAGCAAATGTTTTATCATTGGATGGAAAAAAAGTAAGAGAGATTTCCGTTTCAAAAGCGTTTGATTCAGATGTCGATGCAGGACTCATTAAGAGAGCTGTTTTGAGCATTAGAAGCATGGCTTTGCAGCCAAAGGGTCCTAGTTCAATTGCAGGACGAACTAATACTGCAGATTACAGAGGAAGGAGAAGTTTGCCAGCACACGAGAGAGGAATAAATGTTGGACATGCAAGACTTCCAAGGACTAACAATAGAAGAGGAAGACTTTATGGAAGAGTTGCAGGAGTGCCAAGAGCAGTTGGAGGACCAAGAGCTCATCCACCAAAACCAGAAAAGGATTTGAAGGAAAGAATTAATAAAAAGGAAAAGAAAGCTGCATTAAATTCTGCAATTGCAGCAAGTGTAAGACTTGACCTTGTTGGCGCAAGACATGTTGTTGCAAAAGAAATCACACTTCCAATTATTGTAGAAGACAAGTTTGAGGAAATGGAAAAAACAAAAGAACTCAAGGTTGTTTTGAAAGCTTTAGATGTTTTAATTGATGTTGATAATGCAAAAGAAAAGGTTAGAAGAAGAGCAGGAAAAGGAAAGATGAGGGGAAGAAAGAAAAAGGTTAAGAAAAGTATTTTGATTGTTACAGGAAAAAATTCAAAAGTGTTTAAAGCTGCAAGGAATTTGTCAGGTGTTGATGTTTGTGTTGCACGAAATCTTAATGCAGAACTTTTGGCTCCAGGATGTGTTCCAGGAAGACTTGTGATTTGGTCAGAGTCAGGAATAAAAGCATTAGATGAAAAAGGAGGTGCCAAGAATGCAAGCTAAAAATGATGGGCACCATAATGTGATTTTATTTCCTTTGATTACTGAAAAGGCAGTTAATATGATTGAAGCAGAAAACAAACTTTGCTTTATTGTAAACAAAAAGTCAACAAAAGAAGATATAAAAACTGCCATTGAAAAAGAGTATGCTATAAAAGTTGATTTTGTCAGAGTTTTGAATGATAGAAAAGGAAGAAAGAAAGCAATTGTTAAAATAAATAAGGCTTTTAAGGCAGACGATGTTGCCACAAAGCTTGGAGTAATATAATTTTAGGTGTTGTTTAATGGGAAGTAGATTGAAACAGCAGAGAAGAGGAAAAGGCGGTTCGACCTTTAGAGCAAAAAACAAAGGGATAAAGGCAAGTTACAATAATGTTGATGAAAAACAGGCAAAAGAAAAAATTGCTGCCCAGGTTCTTGAACTTAAAAAAGAATCAGGAAGAAATGCAATTTTAGCACTTGTAAAGTTTGAAGATAACAGTACAAATTATGTTATTGCTGCTGAAGGACTTGCAGTAGGACAAAGTCTTGAATTTGGAAAAAAGGCAGAAATAGGAATTGGAAATGTTTTACCACTTGCAAATATTCCAGAAGGATGTCCAATATTTAATCTTGAACTTGTTCCAGGAGACGGTGGAAAAATGGTAAAGGGAACCGGTGTTTATGCTTTGCTTGTAAACAAGGACAGAAAAGTTGCACAGATTAAGATGCCAAGCGGAAAGACAAAATTGTTTAATCCTAATAGCAGAGCTACAATAGGTTGTAGTGCAGGCGGAGGAAGACCTGATAAGCCAAGAGTAAAGGCAGGAAATATGTTTCATTTTATGGCTGCAAAAAGCAGACATTATCCAGGACTTAGAGGTGTTGCAATGAATGCTTCAGACCATCCATTTGGTGGAAGTCAGCACCACGCTGGAAAAAGTAAAAGTACAAGCAGGAATGCTCCACCAGGAAGAAAGGTTGGAAGTATTGCAAGTAAGAGAACAGGAAGGAAGAAAAAACACTAAAGGTGAATTTTTATGGCGTTGAAAAAAGAATTTAGTTTTAAGGGAAAAAGTGTCGAAGAAGTCAAAGAATTAAGCATTGAAGAATTTGCAAAACTTTGTCCAAGCAGATCAAAAAGAAGTCTTTTGCGAGGATTTGACAAACAATTGCTTAAAAAGATGGAAAAGTCTGACGGAAAAAAGCCAATAAGGACACATAAAAGAGACACTATAGTAATTCCACAAATGATTGGAATGACATTTGCAGTTCACAAAGGAAATTCTTTTGAGATTGTTGAAATAAAACCAGGGATGCTTGGACACTATCTTGGAGAATTTGCATTAACAAGAAAAAGATTATTGCACGGAAAGGCAGGAATCGGAGCAACAAGAAGCAGTACTGCAATAAGTGCAAGAAAGTGATGAAAAATGGTTAAAAAAAATTACCAGGCAAAGACAAGGGACGAAAAAAAGGCCGCTAAGGCAATTGCCAAAAATCAGCCGGTTAGCACAAAGTATGCTACAGAACTTTGCAGGGAAATCAGAGGGAAAAAAGTTTCAAAGGTTGAAAAAAGACTTGAAAGAATTAGAGATCAAAAAGAATTTTTGCCATTGAGAACATATAACAAAAAGGTTGCACACAGAAAAGGAGACAGTGTTTCAGGAGTAAAAAGCGGAAGGTTTCCAAAAATATTGTGCGAAACAATGATTAATATTTTAGGAAGTGTCAAGGCAAATGCAGACTTCAAAGGGCTTGATTCAGAAAATTTACTGGTCACCCATTGTTTTGCAAGCAGAGGATTTGCAAGAAGAGGAATGCAGCCAAAAGGACATATTTCAGGAAAAAGAAGAAAAAAGAAATCAACACATATTGAAATAATTGTAGAAGAGGCAAAGTGAGGTTGTTGTAATGATTGAGAGAACATTTATTGAGCAGGGAATGAAGAAAATTCAGATTGAAGAATATATGAAAACACAGCTTAGCAGAGCTGGTTTTACAGGACTTCAAATGGTTAAAACCCCGCTTGTTACAAGAATTGTACTTAGAGTTGCAAGACCTGGGCTGGCAATAGGAAAAGGCGGTCAGAACATTAGAATGCTTACAGAAGAAATTGAAAAAAGATTCGATATTGACAACCCACAGATTGAAATACAGGACATTAAAACACCAGCACTTGACTCAAGAGCAACAGTTGACAAAATGGTTGAATTAATAGAAAGAGGTTACAGTTGGAAAAGCGTTGTATTCAGAACAACAAGAGACATTAAAGAAGCAGGCGCACAAGGTGTTGAAATGCTTCTAAAAGGAAAGCTTTCAGGAAAAGGCGGAAGAAAAAGAAAGCACAGAATGATTGACGGTTATATGAAAAAAGCAGGAGACCAAGTAAAACTTGTTGACACTGCAAAAGCATCAGCATATCCAAAAGCTGGAGCAATAGGAATTACAATTAGCATAATCAGACCAGAAGTTGTGTTCCCTGACAAGATAAACATTAAAACAATTATTAATGACAGAAAAAATGCTGAAAAAGTAGCAATCGAAAAAGCAACTGCTGAAAAAGAAAAAGCAGAAGCAAAAGAAGAAGAAAAAGCTGCAGAAGAAAAGAAAGAAGAAAAAGCAGTAAAGGAAAAAAGCAAAGAAGAAAAGAAAGAAAAGCCTGAGAAAACAGAAAAGGCAAAAGAAACAGGAAAAAAGCCAGAAAAAAAGAAACAGGAAAAAGAAGTAAAAAAACCTGTTGAAAAAAAGGAAAAAGGCAAAGAAGAAAAGAAAGCTGACAAAAAAACAGAAAAAAAGGAAAAAGTAAAGACTGAAAAGAAGTCTGAAAAAGATGGAAAGGAAAAAGCAGTGAAAGAAGAGAAGAAGACTGAGAAAGAAAAGAAGAAGACTGAAAAGAAAGAAAAGAAGTGAAATGTTTATGAAGATTAACGAAATGAGATCAATGTCAATTTCAGAGGCAAGAAAGCAGATTTCAGAGCTTAGAACAGCGCTTGCCAAAGAAAGAGCTGTTGCAGCAGGCGGAACAAGACCTGAGAACCCTGGCAAAATAAGAGGAATTAAAAAAAATGTTGCAAGATTGTTGACAGTTATTAATGAAAAGCTTAGAGCAGGTGAAAAGGAAATAGTACAAGAAGAAAAAGCAACAAAAGAAACACCTGTAAAAGAAAAACCAGCCGTGAAAAAAACAGTTAAAAAAACTGCAAAAAAGAAAAAGAAAGCAGTTGGAAAAAAGAAAACATTTAAATCAAAGAAAAAGAAGACACCAGCAAAGAAAGGAAAGCAGGTTTCAAAAAAAGAAAAGAAAGCAAAAAAAGGAAAGAAAAAAGGTAAAAAAGAGGTGAAAAAGTCTTAATGGATGACATCTGCCCAAAGTGTGGTTTGCCAAAAAACTTATGCATCTGTGAACAGATTGCAAAAGACCAGCAAAAAATAAAGATAAGGGTTGACCACAGGCGTTTCAGAAAAACAGTTACACTAGTAAGTGGACTTGGAAACGATGTTGACATTGACGGACTTACAAAACAGTTGAAGAAAAACCTTGCATGCGGAGGAACCGCAAAAAACGGACTGATTGTCCTGCAAGGAGACCACAGAAAAAAGGTCAAAGCATTATTGTTATCTGAAGGTTTCAAAGAGGAGTTGATTGAAGATTAAGAAAAAAAATTATTGCATTACCGTAAAAAACCTGGTATATCATGAATGGATTGGATTGAATGCAAAGGTTGCGGAAAGCAGTGATAAAAGCAGAATTGGAATAAAAGGAAAAATTATTGATGAAACAAAAAATTTGGTTGTGATTGAGACAGAAAAAGGAGAAAAAAGATTGCCTAAAAAGGAAGTGAAGTTGATGGTTGAGCTAGGAAAAGAAAAAGTTTTGCTTGACTGCAGCAAACTATCCCAAAGGCCAGAAGATAGAATAAAATATTTTGGAGGAAATTAAAATGGCTGAATGCACTGACAAAAAATGCCCTGTTCACGGAGAAATAAGCGTAAGGGGAAATGTTTTCACTGGCGCCGTAATTAGCGCAAAACCAAATAAAACAGTAATAGTGGAAAGGCCTATGGTGAAATTTGTGCCAAAATATGAAAGATATACCAAATCAAAAAGCAGAATTACTGCACACAACCCAGAATGCATTAATGCAAAAGAAGACGATGTTGTAAAAATTGGCGAAACAAGAAAGTTAAGCAAAACAAAAAGCTTTGTTGTAATTGAGATTATTGGAAAGAAAAAAGTTGTAAAAGTTGAAGAAGACACTTTTAGAGAACACAAAAGAGTAAAGAAAGAAGAAGCAAGTGAAAAAGAAGCCGTGAAAGAAAAGAAAGAAGAAAAAGAAGAAGTAAAAGAAGAGAAAGCTAAAGAAGAAAAGAAAGAAGAAAAAGCTGAAGAAGAGAAAGAAGAAAAAAGCAAGTAATTGAATTTTGGTGAAGATTATGAAGGCAATAAGCAGCAATGTTTCAAAAAGTCTGACGCAAAAAAGCAGATGTACCTGTGCTGACAACAGCGGAGCAAAAATTGTTGAAATAATCAGTGTATTTGGCTTTAAGGGAAACAAAAGAATGAACCCAAGAGGCGGAATTGCAAGCATGGTTAACGTTGTTGTAAAAAAAGGAAAGCCAGAGATTAGATCAAAAGTTGAAAGAGCAGTTATTGTAAGAGTTAAAAAAGAATACAGAAGAACTAACGGAATGAGAGTTAAATTTGAAGATAATGCGGTTGTTCTTGTAGACGAAAAAGGCGTTCCAAAAGCAAGCGAAATAAAAGGAGTTATAGCAAAAGAGGTTGGTGAAAGATTTCCAAAGATTGCAGGAATCTCATCAGCAGTTATTTAGGTGAATTAAAATGAAGATTGAATCAAGCAAGCCAAAAAAGCAAAGGAAATTTCATTACGA
>DAOWAC010000133.1 GCA_030634785.1 Chloroflexota bacterium
ATCACTTCATCAATTCTTTTAATCATACAATGACTCGCATTGCTAAATTCTGAAAATTCTTTTAAACCCTTATAGTACTCAAGCTCCAGTTGATTAAAGTTCCTAATAAGCCTGTTCAAGTAGACTTTGGAGTTGGTGGTCAAATCAGTTCCCGTCATATTGCTAATATGGTCTGCCTTTTTTTTGCATTCCTTTGCATATTTTTTGCCACTGGGAGTTTGCTCATATTTCAAAATAACGCTACTAGCCCTGTTAGAATAAGCACTGGAAATACCAATAATTCGCCTTGACTTATCAAAAGTCAAAACCCCTTTTGGTTTCGACCTGGACGGTTTTGCATAAGAAATGAAAAACATACAGATATTATGTCAAGACAGTTAAAAAAACTTATTGCCCAACGCACCTTGTACCAGAACAACATTAAACAGCAGGGGGCAAAAAGCCCTTGACAGGAATAATTAGGGCTCCCATTGCTTTGCCTGTTCAATATTCCTACGCGCGGATTCAATCTGCAAATCAAGCGACTTGAAAAAAGAATGGTTCGCCTTTGAGAACTTGGCAAATTTCTGCAGCTTTAAGCAGTATGCAAGAGAAAGACGGCTTTCCCGCACAAGAAGATTCCTGACCTTTTCTTGGCACGCCTGATCAAGAGGTTCTTTTTTGGCAGTCATGCGATCAACTTTCATTGCCAGAGAATCAACCTTGGCGATAAGGGCTTTTGATTTAGGCAGGTTGTTAAATTTATCCATAATCTTCTGCGATCTGTTCAAGCGGAGTTCAACCGCATGTAAAAACTTTCCAAAATTACTAAGTTTTTTTTTTGGCCGACCCGGCTCTTTTATCATAAAAAAGGAAATCATGCAATAAAAGAAGGGTGTTTGGAATTTAAAAACCTCTTGCCTATTACCCAAAAGACCCAAAAGCACTTTCCAGCAAAAACAACCATGCCAAGGCATCAGTGCCTAAAATGTCTTACACCAGTAAAAACAAGTACAATATTGTGCTCGTCTGCTGCCTTAATTACTTCCTCATCCTTTATGCTTCCACCTGGCTGGATTATTGCAGTAATACCTGATTTTGCTGCAAGGTCAACATTGTCACGAAAAGGAAAAAAAGCATCTGACGCAAGAACCGAACCCTTATGACGTCCATTGCTTTTCTTTACAGCAATCTCGGTAGCATCAATTCTGGACATTTGTCCTGCGCCAACACCAACAGATGCAAGATCTTTAACAAGAACAATTGCATTGCTTTTAGTGTGTTTTGCAATCTTCCATCCAAACAAAAGATCCTTCAGTTCTTTCTCGCTTGGCTTTCTCTTTGACACAACCTTCAGCTCCCCGTCATTTAACAGCAACAAGTCTTTGGTTTGAACAAGAACACCACCTTCAACTGCCTTAACTTCAAGCCCTGGCTCAGTTTTCTTCTTTCCCAAACAAGGCAAAAGCATTATTCTAAGGTTCTTTTTCTTCTTCAAAACATCCAACGCCTTTTTCTCAAAGGATGGAGCAATAACTATTTCATTAAAGAAAGCAGCAATCTGTTCTGCAGTAGCAACATCACACTCTCTATTCAAAGCAATCACGCTTCCAAAAGCACTTGTACTATCACAGGCAAGCGCGTTCTTAAAAGCAACTGAAAGATTTGCATTAACGGCTGTACCGCAAGGGTTTGCATGCTTTATTATTACAACCGCCGTTTCTTCAAACTCTTTAACCAATTCAATTGCAGCATTTGCATCATTAATATTGTTAAAACTAATTTCCTTTCCATGCAATTGTTCTGCATCACCAATTCCGCAGGAAGTAGAAATAACATCTTTGTAAAAACAGGCTTCCTGATGCCAGTTTTCCCCATAGCGCAAAACCTGAGCTTTTTCAAATGAAAGACTTAAACTTTGAGGAAATTTTTCCTCAGAAAGAAACTTGTTATGTAGAAACCCGCTTATGGTTGCATCATATGCAGCGGTTAATTCAAAGGCCTTTGCAGCAAGTTTTTTTCTTGTTTCAGCTGAAATCGCACCTTTTTCTTTTAGTTCTGACAAAACCTGTTCATACTGGCTTGGGGAGGTTACAACTGCTACTGCTTTATTGTTTTTTGCAGCCGCTCTTATTATTGTTGGACCGCCAATGTCAATATTTTCAATTGCGTCCTCAAGTGAAACGTTTTTCTTTGAAATTGTTTCTCTAAAAGGATAAAGGTTTACGACAACTAAATCAATTGCACTTATTCCCTGCTTTTTGATTGTTGACATATGCTCTTTTTTGGAACGGTCTGCAAGAATGCCTGCATGAATTTTTGGATGCAGTGTTTTAACCCGACCGTCAAGCATTTCAGGAAAGCCTGTAAAAACTTCAACCAGAGTTACCTTTACGCCTGCTTTTTCAATTGCTTTTGCTGTTCCACCTGTTGAAATTAGTTCAAAACCGTGACTTTCCAGTCCTTTGGCAAGCTTTTCCAACCCAGTTTTGTCAGAAACACTGACTAACGCCATTTTTTTGCATTCACCCATTGCAATCACCTTTTTTTTACGATAGAGTATTTTAGTAAAAATATAAAATACACTTTAATGTATGTACATAAACATATCTAAATGTTTCCCGCCATTTTTGAATTGGAAAGAAACACAAAAAACGAGTAGATTGGGATGTCTCATGGCTG
>DAOWAC010000029.1 GCA_030634785.1 Chloroflexota bacterium
AAAAGCAATTACTTCAGCCAGTGGCAAAAGGTCAGTGCCGCCAGTCCATTTCCAAAACTCATCGTCTTCGCCAACTTCATCAGGTCCGATATCAAAAAAGGATGGAATGCTCCAACTTCCGCCGGAATGCAGGTAATATTTTATATAAGGCGGTTCAACCGGATCCTCTTCCCAATCCATCTCAAACGCTTCGGTAGCCTCGTTTGAGGTAAAGGTTATTGCTGTTACTTGTTTTGAGTTTTCTGGTTTGAGTTCGGAATAAATGTTTTCAAGGCTTTTGCCTGAAAACACTTTGGCAGAACCGTCGGTTGAAATTGCCAGAATGTCTCCGTCAGGCAGTTCAAGCGAGTTGTTTGAATCCAGATTAACAGGGATTATCTGCGTGTTTGTTACAAGAGTACCGCGTTTAAAAACTTTGTAGGTTAAAGTTATGTCACCACTTGCATTTGCATCCGGATTTGGCACATAGCTGACTCCAGTACTGTCTTCAACTTCAATTAATGCATAGTCTTCACCCATTAACAAGTTGTTCCTAATCTTAAAATCAATCCAGCCTTCGTGATCCTTGTCTGTGCTTATATAGCTCCATTTTGCCGCAGTGATTTTGGTTTTGAATTCAGAATCTCCTTTTGATTCCAATGCAATTGTGTTTGCGATATGCCCAATTGCGTAAGGTGTTGAAACAGAACCAGCGTGGTAATCTTGAACTGAACAGCCTGCAAGAATGCTGTCAAAACCGTCAAGGTTTGAATTGCAGACATTATGCTGCCCTTGCCATATTGGCCCAATAGTTATATCTTCCAAAAACTTTGCACCCGGCGGGTAATATGTTTCGGTATCAATCCAACCACTATTGTCAATTACAGGAAAAGGAAGCCTTAGGTCGGCAATTGTACTTCCTTCAACATAAACTTTACTCCAGCCACTTCCGCTTGCAGCACTTGAACTCAAAGCATCAGCATAAGCACTACTTGAGTTTGCAATAATTTTCTCAATTTCCGGCTCCTCAGGTTCAGTTGAGATAGTGTATGGCAATTCTGATGTCACGTTTGTCCAGGAATCCCTGCTTGTTTGTGCCCAAACCCTGTGCCTGTCACCGCCATTGTGCTTTTCATCAGTCATCAGAAGGTCAATCCAGTTTATGAAAACATAGCCTCCGCTGTCAACAATGTTGATGAAAAGATTTCCTCCTTCATTAAATTCAGCCTGATTGGTAAAAAGGTCTGTTTCTGAATCAAAGTCAACTTTTTGCCTTTGTTTTTCAACCCCAGGCTGTGTTGGAGGAGTATAAATTAGTGAAAAAAGCTCTTCAACCGCACCATAATCATGCACCTTATCAAGCCTTGGAAGCCTTAAATCCTCAAAATAGGTATAGTCCTTATTTTTTATCAAGCCCTCTGACGGCCCGCCTTTAAGGTCATAACTTGACTTCATTGCAGAACTGTCTTCAGGATGTTCTGGGTCAGCAAGTCTGAATTTGCTGTTTGGGTCAGTAACATAAATTCTTGCAACTGCAAGCGGGCCTGCAAATCCTGCTGCAGGGTCATCAGACACAAACCTTGCCATTATTCCAATGCCATATTCGCCCATGTAAATGGGGTGAGGAGAATTTTCCACTGTTTCGGCGTAAACAGTTATTGTTTCCGAATAGCCTGCATCCAAATCAAATGGCTCGGAAGAACCAATCCCGTTTTCTGCCCTCAACTCTGAATTAAGCTGTATTACAACTTGGGCATTACAGCTATTTGTTATTATGAATACATCACTCTGCAGTGCTATTCCTTCACCAGGCTTTTCAAAGTGAAGGTTTACATCGCTTGAACCATCCTTTTCAATTGAAATGCAGTCAAGACTTGGATTTGGAATTGGCGGGCTTGCACCAACTGCTATTTCTCTTACAAAAGTTTTATAGCCTGCTTTCCTTACTGTAAGACTTACACTTGAAAACCCAGACAGCTGCTCAATTCCATTTATTGCAAATTCGCCATCGCTTCCGGTAATGGCAGTCATTGTGCCGGTTCCAACTTCAAGGCTTATTGTTGCATTTTCAACAGGACCTTCATCCTGAAGCACTGAATCCATGACTTTCCCGTAAAGAGTTTGGTTGCCAAAGTTTGGATTCAATTTGTTCGGTGCATGAGTAACCTTAAGCTCTAAATTGCTTTCAATGCCAAAGCCAATTTCCTCATAGGACAAACCATTCTCTGTATTCAAAGCGAATTGCAAGCCTGTTGAAACTGTTTCCAGAACAGAATAAATTGGAACTTCTCCTGAAATTTCTGTATCTTTTTGGAAAGAAAATTGTTCCTTCAAAGTTTTGGGACCGTAGTCAAATGGTTCGGATGGCACAAATGAGATTGCGATTGGAACAGGGGCAATAGTTTCAGTAGATAGTGCTGTATTAAAGAAATCTGTGCTGCTACAATTGTAAACCCTGTATGAAAGAGAGTATGCTTCATTCATTGCAAGCATGTTTATTACACCAGACTCAGTGTCAAGTACAGTTGTTGTTCCCTCCGAGTCTGTGAGATTAAAAGCCCAGGCAAATTGCTCGCCTTCGCATAATGCAGCATTAACAAGGAAAATCTTAACCTTGTTGGTGGTAACAATGATTTCCTCCCCTGATGTTACCTTTGCAATATAATGCAACTTAAGCTCTTCACCGTCTTCAAGCCATGGTTCAACATCAAACTTGACGACAAACGGAACAATTTGCATTCCTTCCAAATCAGGATAGTACAGGTTTACCTGCTTTGCACTGTTGTCAACAGACGGCTGCACTTCATTTGGGCATTCAACTGGATCCATAAAAGGATTTGGAACGGAATTGTTCCAGCATCTTGACATCGGAGCCGCTGTGAAAAGAGGACCTGTTACGCCCATTATTTTAATCTTGTAATCGTTTGGCAAAGGCAGGTTTAATTCAGAATCCAATCCTGCCCTTACATGCTGTACAATATCTGTATAAGAAACATTTTCAGTAAAAAGAAGCTCAAACTTTGCATAATAGCTTAATGTTCCAACTTCATCTGATTGAACCCAGTCTGCACGGTCTTCACAATCCTGATCTTTATAAAGTCCTTCAAAGATTGTGTCAATTTTTCCAATTTCAATTTCTGGAGGAATATTTATTTTGGACATCAAACCAATTGAAACATCAGCCTTAACACCGTCCACTATGTCAATTGTTGAAACAGACCACTCTGAAACAAAATTTGCAGCACTTGCTCTTACTAAGATTTCCCTGTCTGCAGGAATTAAATTTGACTCACATTTTCCACCAACACCGGTCTGGCAACTTGTAATAATTGTCAGCGAACCGTTTGCGTCAACAAAATCAACTGTTGCTCCGGAAATAGGTGTTTCTGAAGCAGAATCCTGGTCAAATACAAAGACTTCTACACTGCCTTCACCTTGTACAAGAATCAATTCCAGAACTGCACTTTCGCCTGCAATAATTGTAATTTCATCCGACTTTCCACTGGTTATATCATCCTCGTCCACAGCTCTTGCAAAATATGTTCCAGGAGCAAGATTTGTAAAAGTATAGATTCCTTCCTCTGATGTTTGACCAGGTGGAGTATTAAGCGGAATTTCAGGATAGGCTGCATTATAAATTGTTATTTCGGCGTTTTGAACAGGTTCAAGGACTTCGTCGAAAACATTAAGAACTATTTCAGCACTTGTTGGATTGGGCTGCTCCATTGTCGAACGTACCATTAGAACGTTTATTGGTTCGGTGGTCGAAAGCTCTTTGAGGGGAACATCTGGCTCAATTTTTGTTACAAAATCAGGATGCCTTAACACAACGAGATAGGATGAAGTTGCATTTGAAAGATTTTTTTCAACTATTCCAAGACTGTTGCTTGTTGTGCTATCAATCAAAACATTGTTTTCATAAATAAATGCATGAGCATTTGAAACAGAATTTGAAGTGCCTTGTTCCACAAGCTTTAAATAAATTTTTTTGATGTCTGCTTGGTCTGCGTTTGGCAAAGTGATTGTTATTGTGGTTGTTTCACCAACCCTTACAAGAATTCCTGCCTTTTGACCTGTTCTTCCATCAGGCGAACTTGCAGAAACAGTATAATTACCAGGGGAAAGGTTTTGCAAAAGTGCTGTGCCACTCAATGTCGTGCTTGAACTTGCTTTCTCTGTATTGCCTGATTCATCAAATGCCCTTACAGTAACATCTGGTTCAGAGTTGCTTGCATTATCTTTTACAATTACAGTAATGCTGCCTGTTGTGCTTTTGGCGGCCATTCTGATATAAGTTGTTCCTGAAGAAATGGCTTTGCTTGCATTGTTGTAACCAGTAGCGGTTGCTGTTGCAGTCATTGTTGGACAATTGCTTGGCTGCACTACCTTAAACTCACCTGTGTTGTTGGATTGTGTAGGCGGAGCAAAGCCTCCGTTTGTACAAACAAAACTTAATGAAACGCCGGTTACAGCTCGGTTTGTTTTGTTGTCAACAACCTTAATTGTTCTATCAGCATCCTGAAGAGCCAAAGCAGAAATAACAGGCTGCATTGTAACAGAAACAGTTTCATCGGCTATTAGTGTAATTGTCCTTTCAAGTTCTTGAAAGCCATCCTTGAAAAATGATGCTTCTGTTTCAACCTCGCTTGCAGGAATATTAATTTTTACTTCGCCCCAGTCATCTGTAATAAGTTCTGTTGTTTGCCCACCTATAACCAGACTCACTAGTGTTCCATCAAGCAACTGGTTCTGATTGTCAACAACACTAATTGTCGCGGTTAAGGCAACAGAAGATGTAACTAAAAAAATGAAAAATACTATTAGAAGAAATACTACTGCAGTCAAAAGGGCAAATGACGGAACTACTTTGTCAATCGGATCAATTATTTTGTAAATAGAAACATGATTGTTTATTTTGTCCAAAACATGGTAATACCTGTCTTCAAGAAAGAAATAGCCTTTTTTGAATATATCAACAACTTTTTCCAAAGGATTTTCCATAAGAACACTCTGCCACAAGACCTGCAAATACTTTGTTCAAGAACCTATACATTAATAGAATACTTTTAGCCTTAATAAATTTTGTGCAGGCAAAATTATTGTTAATAATGCAAAAAAAACACCCTGTTAAAGTTGCAGAAATAAAACTAGGGTATGAATGCAATAATAACTGCATTTTTTGCCTGAATGAACATATGAAACCTAGGGGAAGACTCAGTTCCAAAGAGGCAAAAAAGGCAATTGACAAGGCAAAATTTGCCAAATGCAAAACAGTTATTTTTACAGGCGGAGAACCAAGCATTAGACCAGATTTTCCTGAATTATGCAGCTACGTAAAAAAACAAGGGCTTGAAATAGAAATTCAGACAAATGGCAGAAAATTTTCTGAAAAAGAATTTGCCAAAAAGATTTCAAACATTGGAATTCAATTATTTGTTGTTTCAATTCACGCACACAACGCAAAATTGCATAAAATGCTAACCGGAACAGATTCCTTTAATGAAACAATTCAGGGAATCAAAAACCTTGCATTGCTTGGAAACAAAATTGTTTCAAATACCGTTATAACAAAACAAAACATGAAAAATTTAAGAAAAATTGCAGAAATGCTTCTTGAAATGAATATTGCAGGAATTCAGTTTACATGGCCTGAAGCAAGCGGTGCAGCATTAACAAACTTTGAAACAGCAGTACCAAAACTAAGTCAGGCTGCACCATTTGTAAGAGAAGCGCTGTTTGAAGAGCGAATAGGAATTGCCGGAATGCCAATATGCACAATTGGAAAAGAATTTGAAAAGTTTTACGCAGTAAGACAGGAAAAAATTGACTTTGATTTTGGAAAAGTCTGCAAATCAACAAAAGAAAGAAGAAAAAAAGAACGAGTTGGAAAGCCAGCGTTTTGCAGTGAATGCGAAAAAAATATGTACTGTGACGGAATCTGCAAACAGTATTTGAAAAAAAATGGCTCAGGCGAACTAAATCCAATTCACAGCAAAAGAATAATGCATTTTTAACTGCTTTGCTAAATTGCTCACTAATTCGTTTGCATTATTGCTTTCCTTACCTTTGCCCAATTGCCTGCTTGACCTTTTTTGCAACGCCTTCGCCCAAAATTCTTGACAAGTCCTTTTTGTCAATTTTCTTCAAATCAGCAATGCTTCTGACATTACTGCGCCAGAGCCTTCTTGCCCTTGTTCTTCCAATACCTCTTACCTCTGTAAGACACAAAAGCTCTTCTTTTACACCATATTTTAGTCTTTTCCTAAGCTTTGACAAAGCAATAAAATGTATTTTAAGGTCCAACAATTTTGCAATTTCAAGAGCAGAATAACAAAGCCAATCACATCTGTTAAGCTTTGCATGAAGAATACCAGGCTGTGTTTTAAAATCATCCATAATAGTTTGTTCTCTTGCCTCATCAATCCACAAACCAATCATTTCAGTTGTGTTAAATTTTCGCAATAAATTTAAGTCAAAGTACATTTCTTTGTCAAGATCAACAGGCATTTCAAGCCGGTGAAGTTGTAATTGCTCCCATAATTCGGGCTCTTTTGCTTTTGGAACAGAAAGCCAAGGCATCATTTCGCCGCAATTACATAAAAGGAACAAATATGAAAGAGGAGAAAATTTTGAAGAAGAATTCATTCCAGTAATAATATCAAAAGCACTCATTGGGTCAAGATAAAGTTCACTTATTCGCCTACCCAAAGCAGTTGCCGAAATTCTTTTTTCAGTAGTTTCAATAAAGCCCATTTCTTCAAGCTGTTCAAGAACATTTTGTAACTTTTTAAACAATGCCTGCATTTCTCCAAATTGTTTTGCATAAAAAGTTTTTTTGAAAAAAGATTCCATACTTGCAACATCAAAAACAAAATCTGATGCAACAAGAGAAAGCATGTGAGTTCTAAGAACTGGTTCAATTCCAAGCTTTGATTCAACAGGCTCTATTGCACCATTAACATATTTTTCCAAAAGCTCGTCTTTTTCAGTTTCACACCTTGCCACAACAATTCCGCGACCTTCAATATCATATTTTGGACGACCAGCCCTTCCCACCATTTGCTTATATTCTCCAATTGGAATCCTAACCATTCCAGCAGCAGTATACCTGTAAAGTGAGGGAATTATTACAGTATGACTCGGAGTATTAATTCCTGCTGCCAAAGTCGGCGTGGCAGCAATAAGCCTTACCTTGTTTGACCTAAAAGCATCTTCAACCAAGGTCCTTTGTTTTGAAAGCAATCCTGCGTGATGAAAGGCAACTCCTTTTGAAACAAGAGTGGAGAGTTTTCTGCATTGTTCGGTTGGAGACTCCAAGGCTGAAAGAATTTTTTCACCTTCCTTTCCTAAATCATTTTTTTCTTCATCCTTCAGCTCTTTTTCAACAAGCGGAGCAAGCTGTGACACAATATTTTCAGCCCTCTTTCTTGTATTTGCAAAAATCATTGCCTGCTTTCCTTTTGAAAACAAAGTATCCTTAACTATTGCTTTCAATGGTTCTTTCAAATCAAGCTTTTCTTTTTTTCCGTTACCATATTTTATTTCTCCGTTGAAAAAAATTCCTTCCCTTAAAGGAATTGGCCTGTAATCGCTTTCAACCAATTTTGCTTCAAGCCATTCTGAAAGTTCTACGGCATTTGGAATTGTTGCACTCAAAGAAAGAATTCTAAGTTCAGGATTTAATTGTCTTAATTTTGTTACAGCCATTTCAATTGTTGGACCTCTATCAGAACCAATATTGTGAACTTCGTCAATTACAAGCAATGCAACAGATGCAAGCCAGTCTGATTTGTGTCGAAGCAATGAATCAAGCTTTTCATAAGTTGTAAAAATAACATCATAATTTTGCAAATGCTTGCTACTTGAATCAAGTTCTCCAGTACTAAGTCCTGCCCTAATGCCTAGTTCAGAACAGTACTTTTTTTTAAATTCTGAAAAATGTTCTGAAGCAAGTGCTCTTAGGGGACAGGTGTAAATTACTTTGCACTTTTTGTTCATTATTGAATCAAGTGAAGCAATCTCTGCAAGCAATGTTTTTCCAGAAGCGGTTGGAGCAGAAACAACAACACTTTTTTCAAAAAAACCCTTTTTCAATGCCTTTGCCTGCATTGGATTTAGTTTGGAAATTCCACTAAGCTTCAAAGCCTGTTTTTCTGCGTCCATTCAAATAATTTTCTATAAATGACTTTAAAAGGAAAAGTAAAGCAGACTTCCGGTAAAATTATTAGATATTATACAGGAACACATTGACTAGAATCAACAATCTGCTCAAAATAAGACCTGTTTTCAGAAGGGTTTTCTTTACCATTTATGAGAAGAACTGCAACAATCTTTTTATTACAAAAAGTAACTGCAACATCTGACGAAACAGGCTCGCCAGTATTGGTTTCATCAGAGGAAAGTACAATCCAGTCAATTCCTCCAATTTTCTTTAGTTCAGGCTGTCCTGCCAAACCTATTCCTGAAATTTGTGATACATCCACCTGACCAATTGGAATTTCTGAAATACTTGAATATTCTGTTTTATTGTCCGCCATTAGCACTCCAATAAAGCTCATGTCTGAATCGCCTTCTTCACTTCTCATAAGCAAAAAAACCATTTCACTTTCTGTATCAGAAGCCATTGCCTGAAAAAGAGCCTGTCCCATTGGAACCTTGCTCCAATCAAACCATTCATTGTTTTCAGGCGCAGTCATTCCAAAACCGTATTTTTCAAAAGACTTTGGAGCCTCCATTGGATCCTGCCCAAATCCAAGGCATCCACTAAAAGCAACCAAGGTAATCAAAAAACATGCAATAAAAATTCCCTTTGTCCTAAACTAAAAGAAAGGAGGAAATTGTATTGAAATCTGGCCTTATTTTAAAGCTTGCCAGATTGCCTTTTATCTGCAAAAAACAGCACGGCAAGAACTGATAAGGCAAGTAATGGAATAAAGACAAAATCAAGCTCTGGAACAGGAGGTGGCTTAATTATGACAAGCGTTAAGGTTTTGAGCTCTTGCCCGTCAGACAATCCGTCAGTATCATTGTAAACAGTTGCATAAAAGGAATAAAGGCCTGCTTCCAATGTTCCTGGAATTGTAAAGGTAAGAGTATGGTCAGCACTGTCTCCAGTATAATCCAACTGATTCAAATTAGTGCTTGTTGCAGTTTTAGTATCCATTACTACTCCTTTGTCGTCCTTAATAACA
>DAOWAC010000025.1 GCA_030634785.1 Chloroflexota bacterium
CAAATTCCTTTGTGAGCATGTCTTCAAAGACAACAAGCCTTGCGTTGTAATACAGAAGAATTTTTCTCACAGTAGAAGCATAATCAGTAACAGTATAAACAGGCAAAAAAATTCTTGAGTTTTTGTGCAGGTGACCTTTTGCAAACTTAAGGAATTTTAACAGATACCTGTTTCCAAGCCTGTCGCCGTCAATGGTTTTTGAAAGCTTTGAGCCGAAGACAAGAAAGCGGAAATGAAAATAAGGTACGCGCTCACAGAAGCCATAAAGAAAAGGTTTGACAAAGAAGGCATTGAAGTGCCGTTCCCCTACAGGACAATTGTTTACAAAAAAGATTTAAAAAAGCCAGCCAAAAATACAGGATGCTAACTTAATTTTTGAAACGAACACTATTAAGCAAATGTTTTACGCCAGCCTGAAGACACAAATGCAGGCAAGCCAATTGTTTCCTTTCACGCACAATGATTAAAACGCTTTTTTACAGCAAGCCCTTGAATTGCTGCATTTTTGGATTGAATTTAAGTTTTTGAAGAATGTTTGATACTATTTGTCGGATTCTTTCTTTAGTAAGACCGTATCGTTTTCCTACAGCGTTATATGATTTTGGAGAGCCATCTCTCAACCCAAAGTAAGCTATGGCAATTTCCTTGTCTCTTTTGCTAAAATTTAAACCGGTTATAATTTTAACAAAATTTTCCCTCAACTCCAAGCTGGATGTTTTAGATGGCTTTTTGGCTTCAATTGTTGAATAAATAAAATCTTTGCCATTTAGCGGCTGGTCAAGCGAAATTGTTTGCCCTGTTCTTTTTTTAGTTTTCAACGCCTTTAGCTTGTTTAAAAGCATGTTCCGAACACGAGTTACTGCTAGAGTGCTGAATTCGTTTTCAGATGGCTTGCCTGCCTTTGCAACTTTAAACAATTCCAGCAAAGCATCCTGCATTAAGTCCTGTTTTGTTATGCCAAGCTTTTCAAAAGCCGAGAAATTGCGGGCCCAAGATTTGTTAATGGTCCAAAAAGCAAGCCGTTTGTTTTTTTCAACCAGTTTACTTGGGGACAGGGACTTGAATGGTTTTTTGAATTGCTTAAGAGTATTGGATTTTTTTCCAACAACACATTTAACAGAAGCCATATAAGAAAAAGCACTCTTTCTGTTTTTATAAATATGCAAAAGCTATTTTTTGCCTTTCCACTCGCCTAAAAACTCTTTGACAAAGTTTTTTGTAAACTTGTACCTGCGTCCTGCCATCTTCTGTGCTGTCTTTGTGTTGAACTCTTTTGGCTTGATTTTTAAAATTTTTTCAGAAAAGTGGCTAATACTACTTGGCAAGCCAAAGTTTACAGGACTGTTTAGTGGGCGGTGTCTTTCGCCTCCAAAAGAAAATACCCTTGCAACACCTATTGCGCCCAAAACATCAAGCCGGTCTGCATCCTGCAAAACTTTTCCTTCAATGGTTTTTGGAACAATACCTTTTCTAAACCTATGAACTGCAATGCAGTCAACAACCAACGGAATTTTACTTTTGTCAAATCCTGTTTCCTGCAGAATTTTTTCCGCATCCTTTGCCCCTTGTGCCGCATGGCATTCAACTTCACCGCCTGCTTCTTTTTTTCTTGCAATATCATGCAGTAAAGCAGCAGTTTGAACAATTTCCAAATCAGCTCCTTCTTTTTCTGCAATAATAGTAGCAAGCCTAAAGACTCGTTCGGTGTGATCAAAACCATGGCTTCCGCCTTTGTCAAAAAAAGGCTGAATTTTTTTTCTGAGAGTTTTTAAAAAATGATTAACCAACAAATCCCCTCAGGCATACTCCGAAATTGTCTTCTGTCCTTTTTCACACAAAGGCCTTGCAGCAATTCCAAGACGCCTTTGTATATAAGAAGCAAGTTCTCGCTCGCTTCCATGCATTGTTATTACAAGCTTTGGCTCGGCCTGCTTTGTATAATCCAAAAGCTGCTGGAAGTCCGCATGGTCACTTAGTGGAAAAATTTCGTTAAAGCCGTTTCTGAAATTCCAACCGGTTGCAAAACCAGAAAATATTTTTTTACGCAGGGAAAATTCAAGAACCTGCAAAAGATTATGGTTTACAAGAGACGGAGGCATTATCAAAACATTGCTGTCGTGAAGGTTGTGGTCAAGCTTTATGTAATCACCAAGCTTTGTTCCATGTTCTTCGTAAACCTTGTTGTTGTCGTAAACTGAGTCATGCACTAAAGGAGTAAGGTCAGTATATTCGTTTACTACTTTGGTAAGCTCTTGTGCTTTTCCAAGAGAATAACCTGCAAGCACAACAAAGCCCTGTTTGCTTTTTTCTTTTACAAAATTTCCAATTTGCTTGTATACTTCCTCTCGTTTTGGAAAAGAATAACATGGTTTACCAAAAGTGCTTTCAAGAACAAGAATGTCGCATTTTAATGGCTTTGCTCCTTTTTGAATAATGCTATCCTGAACCTTAAAATCGTTAGTTACAGCAACTGTTTTAGTGCCCTCTACAAGAACCTGTGCGCTTCCAAGAATATGGCCCGAATTGTAAAGGCTTATTGTTGAATCTCCAAAAGAAAGTTTTTTTCCAAATTTTAATGGCGCAAAAGAAGGCTCTTTTTTGTACCTGCTTCTGATTATTGTTTCTGTTTCAGGAGTGCAGATGTATTGCGTAACCTTGTTTGTAGCAACATGGTCTGAATGACCATGTGAAATCACGGCTTTTTCTGCCTTACAGCTTGCCTTTGCATCAATTGGTACGTTTCCTACAAAAAGTGCTTTGTTTGAGTGAATTTGCATTGTGTTAATAATAGAGCTTAATGAAATAAAAACCTTGAGTAAAAAAGACAAAGCAAATTATTAAAACCAAGTTTGACATTATTATAGTGTTGTTTTATGGCTAGTTCGGAAAAACTTGTAGGCGAAATAGGTAAAAAAATAAATGAACTTCAAACAGGATTAAACAGACAACCTTGGAGAAATGCAAGCAAAACTGTTTTTACAAATGCTTTGGACAAAAGCATAGGAAACACGCAGGACATTAACAATTTGTTTGAAAACCTTGTTGAGAATATTGAAAAAGATCCAAAGGAAGGAAGTCCTGATCTCAGACCTTTTTTGAAAGAAACTGAAAAACTTTTGGCAATGCTTGAAAAAAATTTAAAGTTTGAAAAACAAAAGAAAAGCAACGCAAAAACTGTTAACGTACTTGAAGAAGAAGAAATCCCAGAACTTTATGCAGACCTTGAGCAAAGAATTCTTGGAATGCTTTTGAAGGCAAGATATTCGCTTGAAAGAGTTTCAATCTTTTTGCGAAGAGAAGGATTTACTCCACTAACAGGAAATGGAACTGCAAAGCAAGTAATGCAAATCCTTGAAAGAAAAGAAGACGAATTACACAACCTTAGAGAAAAGTATGAGGATATTAGGAAAAAAAGTTATCTTGGATATTTTGAAGAAGACAGTGTTGCAGATTTGGAACACGAACTTGGAGACATTGGAAGAAAAATGGCTTTGAGTGCTGACGAAGTTGGAAAAACAATTGCGTTCCACAAAAGTCAGGTTGAATATGTTGAAAATAGCTATGCTGAATTAAAACAAAAAGTTAATTCTTTGGAAGAACTCTTTTTTGCCTACAGTGAAAAATCGGGCGAACTAATAAAAAATTTGAAAAAAGAAAGAGATTATGCAAAAAGTGTTGTTTTGGATGTAGAACACGAAACCTTACAGCTTAGAAATTCTTACACAAACGAGCTTTTGGGAATGCAGCAAAGCAGACTTTCTGCAAAAGCAGAGGCTGGAAAAAAGTTTGAGGGAGAGTTGAAAAAACTACAGAGGCAGATTTCTGAACAAAATGATTTGATTAATCATTTTAAGAAAATAGCTGAAGACAAACTCAAAAAAGAACACAACTTAGAAGAAAAAGTAAAAAAACTTTCATTGCTTTTGAAAACAAAAGAAAAACACGACACAGTAAAAAAGCAATGGCTTAAAACGCAAAAAAAGTCAAAGAAAAAAAAATAAATATCACAATGAAAATCCGTCATCTTCTGGTTCCTTTGGAACAAAAGAACCTGGTTTGAATAATCTGTTTATTATCAGCTCTGACCATTTTTGAGAAAGCTTTTCTTTCTCTTTTTCAAGACGTGCCTCGTTTAAGGTTCCAAATTCTTTTTCTTCAATTACTTTAACAATTTTTACCCTGCCCCTCATTTCGATTTCAATAAGCTTGTTCAAAAGTGCCTGAATCTTAAAATCAAGCTCATCATACAAAACAAACACAAAAACAAAATCTGCTTCTCCTTCAATTGCATGCACTGCAGCAGGAATGTCTTCCGGAAAAGGTACAAAAATAGTATTAAGCTCCAAATCAGCGATTTGTTCCGCGAGTTTTTCTTCAAGTTCCGGAAAAAAGTTTATTCCGGTCTTTGAATCCGATACAAGGAAAATGTGCATAATAAAACTGAATGCGAAATTATTTAAATAAGGTACAATTTAGTTAATACAAAGGATTTTTTGAGAATGTTTTAAATGGCAGGCTATGACAAATTTGATGACCCTTCATACAGTGGCGATGTAGAATTTGAAGACGAAAGCCCAATTGGACAGGTAACAGGAGCAATAGAACCCTTGAAAAAATTCCTGCCAGAAATAATTGCAGTAATAGTAATTGTAGTAGTTGCATTTCTTGCATATGACTTTTTTATCGGAAGCATGCTTTCAGTTACTGTAACAATAGAAGACACCGAAGGCAAGATGTTGAATGACAACAGTATTAAGATTTATGAAGAAGGACAAAAAGAACCAATATTTACTGATAGTGAATCTTCAATATATGACTTGCAACTCAAACCAGGAACATACAGGTATATTGTTATAGCAAACGGATATGATGAGGCAAAAAGCTCTTTTACAGTAAGTGTTGAAGACAAAGAACCAGTAATTAAAATTAGAAAAGATTATGATGTTGACATAATAGACTTTGAACAAAACTTTCCTAAAAAACTTTATGCAGGAAGCACAATTACTTTTCCAATAAAGGTAAAAAATAATGATGATTCTCCTGCTGAAAATGTAGAACTTGTAGCAGAAGAGGACATTGAAGGATGGATAAATGCAAGCGTTGGCACAATTCAACCAAATTCAACAAAAGAGGTACAAGTTGAAATTACTGTTCCGCAAAATGCAAAAATAACAGATGAAGACGAAGGAGACCAAAAAACAGCAGAAATTAGAGTAAAATATACCACAAAGAAAGCTGATTCAGAATTTGTTCTCTATCCAAATCCAGCAGTAAAAATGGACCTTGACGAAGCAAGCTTTGGAGCAGGAGCCGGAGAAAAAGATCAGGATACAATAGGCATTGAAAACAATAACAAGTTTCCAATAGAAGACCTGACACTTTCAATTGAAATAACAACCGCAACAAACAATTCTCCAAGCGAAATAGAACAATGGTTCCAGTTTACAGAAGTTGCAAACATGTCTAACCCGCAGGAAATTGAAATTACTCGCATTGAAGCAAGAGGAGACATAGAAAAAGAACTACAAATAATTATTCCAACAACTGCACAAAAAGAAGACGACATAAAGGGAAACATTATTCTAAACGCACCATATCTTGCAGAGCCAATAAAAAGAACACTAACCCTTGACATTAAAGAAGGAGCAGATTATGGCATTACTGTTTCAACAAGAAGTCCTGTTGATATTGAATGGGATGACACAATTGGAAATTACGAGGAAAAAATTGTTGACATTAAAGTAAAAAACACAGGAAATCTTGACCTTGAAAACATTGTTCTTTCAATTTCAAACAAAGTAATATGCGATAACAGCTGGCTTACACTAATAGATTACCAAATTAATACTCTTCCAGCAGGAGTAACAGAGGAACTAAAAGCAAAAATAACAGCGCCTATTGCAGTTAGAGGAAGAGAAGAATCAATGCACTGCAACATGCATTACAGATATGATGACCCTACAAAATTAGGAATTTATGTTGAAAAAGACTTTACAGACTTTATAGAAATTGTGCCAGAACCTTAAAAGTTACAGGTTATTTTTAACAAGCTCTTTAAGACTTTCAGGTGCTTCAAAACTTGAAGACAAAAATTCTTCTTTGCCAATCCATTTGCTGCTTGCAATGCTTTCATTGCTTTTATGAGGCAAAATCACGCTTGCACTGGCATCAGCAGTGCATGCGAAAACAGTACAAACTGCAAGGTTTCCGTCACTAATTCTGTTAAACCAGTAAACTCCAATAGACTTTTCTACTTCAACATCAAGAGCAGTTTCTTCCTTTACCTCTCGTAAAAGGGTCTGCATTGGCTCTTCACCATCTTCAACCTTTCCACCAGGTAAATCCCAAAGCTTTTTCCTACCAATCTCAAGTTCCAAGGCAAGAAACTTGCCATCTCTTACAATCAATGCTTTCATTGCAGCTATTGCAACCATAAGAAAAAAATTAGGTAAAGGAATGTTTAAAAAGGCAACTAAAAAACACTCAATAAAAAGCCCTGCAAGACTAGAATAGTTTGAATCTAGATGCTTGAAAAATAAAGTTGAACTTTTCGCTTTAAGCCCCGAACAGGAAAGCAAAAAGACCAAATCCAAAACTTTAAATATTCCTTCACATACGACTGAATAATCTAAATTTGGTTTTTTTAGTGCTTTCCCACAACTTTGAGTAATTTTAAAATATCTTTATTGACGAATTTTATTTCGTTATCGTTAAAACGGTAGTCATGCCCAATACCCGATATTAAAAAGAATTTTTTTGGTTCATTAGCACTATCAAAAATTTCCCTTACAAGTTCTGGGGGACATTGTTCATCCAACTCACCAGCAATGAAAATTATTGGCGCTTTAACTTTTTTTACATCTTCAACAACATTATATTTGTTTTTATCAACTGCATGAGAATAAGGAACATGAAACTCCATTTTCTGTTCTCTGTTATCAGGTAAATCTCTATAAGAAATACTAACTCCATTTTTCTGCCAGTCTTTATAGCGTCGCCCGATCTTTGTTGTAAGTTTAGACGACGGCATGATTGCTAAAACAAGAGAAATTCTTAAATCGCGTGCAGCATATAGGATTGCGACTTGTCCGCCCCTGCTATGTCCACCAATCAGTATATGCTTGTAACTCGCTTGGTGAAACATGTATTCAATAACATTCTTTATGTCTTCAAGATACTGAGTTGTTGTATAGTCAGAAATGTTACCATCACTTTTCCAGACACCAGTAGAATCAAATCTCACTACAGTAAATCCTTCTTTGCTTAATTCCCCAGCTAAACTGGCCAGATGACTATAATTTTTAGAATCCAAATATCCAGAACATAGAATAGCAAGTTTTCCTGTTTTCTTTTCCGAGTAATTAATTATGGCTGCCAGGTTACCCTTTGAAGATGGTATTTTTGTTTTTTCTATTTTCATATTTTAATATTAGGCCCTTAAAAATATAAAAAATGGTCGGAACTGAAACCAAGATAAGATAGGCTCCTATTTACCTTTTTTACCAAAAGCTTGACAATACAACTTTTTTAAGCTCTTCTCACTTTTGTGTTGTTGAATTTGAACTTTTTGTTTATAGCCCCGGGAGAGATTTGAACTCTCGACCCCAAGTTTACGAAACTTGTACTCTACCACTGAGCTACCGGGGCAATGAAAACATTAATATTCTTGTGCGAGATAAATTTAATAAACAGGTTTTGGTGGTTTTTTTGGCAGGAGGAACAACGCATGGAACAGGAACAAAAGCAAGACATGACAGATTGCATTCAGAAAAACGCTTGAAACACTTGAAAAAACGAAACAAGCAGCTTACAAACAAGTTTATTAAAAATCAGTTAAAAAAGAACCGAAGAATAACAAGAAACATCAAGGCAATTTTCAGGCCGGAAATTTTAAAGCAGTGGGCAATAAAAGAACAGCTTATTGCAAAAAAAGAATTGAAGGAAAGAAAAATTAAACAGTCTACTTTTCTTTGCAGGATGATTGCAATTGACGCCCTTTACACAAAAAAAATGCCAAAAAACGCGGTCAGAATTAAAAAAGGCGTGGTTTTTAATCCGCCAAAAAAAGGAATTTTAAGCAAACAACAAAAAAAAGACATTTTTGAAAAATTGAACGAAATGGAAACAAAAAAATTTAACAGAAAAGAAGCAGTAAAAAAACAGACAGAAAAGCTGGAAAAAAGGCTTCCAAAAACTGCCTAAAACTTTTCTTTTCCAGCCTGAAGTTTCCACAAAAGAACAGCAAGCTCTGAAATCTTAACACGCTTTTGTTTCATTGAATCGCATTCCCTTAAAGTAACAGTGTTGTCCTTTAAAGAATCAAAATCAACAGTTACAGCAAAAGGAACACCTATTTCGTCAACGCGAGAATACCTTTTTCCAATGCTTCCTTTTTCGTCAAAGAAAACATCAAGTTCAAAACTATTAAGCTCTTCAAAAATTTCCTTTGCCTTTTCAAACAAACCGTCTTTTTTTACAAGAGGAAAAACAGCACAAAGATATGGTGCAATCCTCGCAGGCAATTTCAAAAAAGCCCTTTCTTCAGGACCTCTTTTTTCTTTTCTAAAAGCAAGATCTAAAGCAACATAAAAAGTTCTGTCAATTCCTGCAGAAAGCTCAAATACGTGAGGAATAAATTCTTCTCCATTCTCTTTAACAGCAAGCTTTTGCTGACTTTCTTTCTGATGAGATTTCAAATCATAATCTGTTCTATAATTGCATGCAACAAGCTCAATCCAACCCAAATCTGTTTCAACCTCAAAGTCCCAGGTTTCCCTTGCATAAAAAGCCTTTTCGTCCTTGTCAAGTTCTCTAAAACGCATTTTGGAAACAGGAATTCCAAAAGCTTCGTAAAGCTGCTGTAATCTTGCAATATAGTAAGCAACAAGTTTTCCTGAAACAAGCTTTTTCTTAACAGCATCTTTGCAGGAAATTGCACTTGTTTTCTTTCCCAAAAGCATTAAATTCAATTTGTAATTTTCAACAACAGCAAAGTTTGGCACTTCATCAATCTTTGAGGGATTAAAAAAGACTTCAACCTCCATTTGGCCAATTTCTCTTTCTCTAATAAGACTATTGCGCGGAGAAATCTCGTTTCTAAAACTTTTTCCAGCTTGTGCAATTCCCAAAGGAAGGTTTTGTCTCATTGTCTTGTAAAGTCTTGAAAAATCCAAGAAAATTGTTTGACAGGTTTCAGGTCTCAAATAGCAGGGAACATCTCCTGTTGCACCAATATCAACCTTCATCATCATATTAAACTTTTTTACTGTTGAAAAATTGCTCCCTTTACATTTTGAACATTTAACCTCGTACTTTTTGATAAGTTTGTCCAATTCCGTTGTACTAAGACTTTCAGGAACAATGTCTTTTGAATTGGCTTCAATAAGTTTGTCTGCCCTATACAGGCTATTGCATTTTGCACACTGCACTAGTGGGTCATTAAAATTCTGCAAATGCCCGCTTGCCTTGAAAACCGCTTCTGGCAAAATTTGGGAACCAAAGATTTCAACCATTCCCTCTTTTTCAACCAGCTGCTTTCTCCAAAGATTAATAATTTTGCGCCTGATTGTTTCGCCATCAGGTCCAAAGTCAAAAAAGCCAGAAGGGTTTTTTGGATAAATGTCCGCGCTTGGATAAAAAAGGCTTCTGCGTAATGCAAGATTTGCAATGTCTTCTTTTGGCATAATGTATCAATTGAATGCC
>DAOWAC010000032.1 GCA_030634785.1 Chloroflexota bacterium
CTCGTTTTTTATTTCGCCTTTTTCTCCCATGCTAAAATTTACAACTATTGCAACAGGATTTGAACCAAGCCTTTGTGCAACAATTTTTGTTTTAAGCACATCAGCAATGCTTGGAGACGTGGGCATTGTTATAAGCAAAATTTCATCTGCTGAAGCAAGTGCAGACATTACGTTTTTTTCAATCCCTGGCGGTGCGTCCAATAAAATAAAATCATATTTTGGAGCAATCTTTCTTACAACAGACTCAAGTCGTTCTGTATCAACCCTTTTGTAGGATTCAAGACTTAAACCGCTTGGAATAACATTTACTCCTGATGGTCCTTCATAAATTGCGTCTTCGATTTCACTTTCTCCTACTAAAACGTCGTGCAATGTTATTGGAGCAGATTGCATTCCAATCAGTAATGATACATTTGCCATTGCAATATCTGCATCAATTAAAAGAACCTTAAGATTTTTCTGAGCAAGTGCAATTCCAAGATTGGCTGTCAAAGTTGTTTTTCCAACCCCGCCTTTTCCAGAAGCAATTGTTATTACTTTTCCCAAGTCAAAACACCGTGTTATTATAATATATTCTTTGTTAAAAAATGTTACTTTTTAAGAAATGCGCCTTTTTTTTAGTTCAAACTCTATTTCGCGTGCTATAGCCTTAAGCTCTATTGTTGAAAGGCAACTATTTGCTTTTATTATATAAATGCTTTCTTTAAAAGGCATTAGCATTACCCAGTCCTTTTCTGTACGCATTGTAACAATGTCAGCGGTTGCAAAATTTTTGGTTGCAAAGCCCATTAAGTCTGAAGCATTTTTGCTTTCAGCCTGTCCGTTTCCACTACTGCTAAAAACCGTTCCATTTTTGATTCGCCTTACAGTAATACTGTTTACAAGGTGTTTTTTCTTTAAACAGGATAAAAGTTCTTTGGCTTCGCTTCCCTTTATTTGAATTGTTTCATTTGCCAGCACATCCTGAATCATTGCAAACTGCTGTTCTGGCAAAGCAGTGTGGTCAAAATCAAGGACTTTTGCTGCAAATTTAGTAAAAAAATAACTCAAACTTGACATAGTTTACGACTCCCCAATACAAATGACACCAACGAAATCAATTAAAAAGTTTAGATTGAAAAAAATCATTTAAAAACAGACAATTACCTCTTTTTTTTAGAAAAATACACTTTAAATCGAGCCAAGCCCTAGTTTTTTAAGCAAATTGTACCTTGAAGCATTTGACTCAAGTTCCAGTTCAAGAATTTTTGAAACAAGAGCACCCTGATAAGAACCTGTCCCTAACTTTAAAAGTAATTGTTTTTCAACAGGCTTTTCAAGAGTAATGCGATCATTAAAAGCAATTATTAAATCAATCTGTTGTCGACTAAGCTTGTTTAAATCAAACACTCCTTTTTTTGCATTAATCAAATTGAACACAAGACGCAAAGCAAGCGGACCATAAACCTGTTTGTTTAGTCTAAGCGAAACAAAAACTGCTCCGACAATTTTCTTTTCTTTAATTAAAAGCAGTCCTTCTTCCAAACCAGAAACTCCTTCAATTGCTGCAACAAAATATCCATCAAAATCAGAATCAAGAAGTTTTTCAAGACGCTTAATAGGTGCAATTTCTGAAAAAGACTTATGCGCTTCAACAACTTCTCCAACAGGAATATTCATTCATTCACCTAACACTATTACTACATCAGCAGTGTTTTTTAATGCTGCTGCCGAAGCCTCTTCAGCCAAAACAACAATGGTTTGTTTGCCATAACGCTTTGCCTTCATTATTGCAGGCAAAAAATCAGAGTCCCTTGTAACAAAAGCAATTGAATGAATTGCCTTATTGAAAACTGCTTCGGTTGCATCTGATGCCATTGCAACATCAACATCTCCAACAGTTAACGCTGTTTCAAAACCCTGATTGACAACTGCTTCAATAAGCTTATTGGAAGCAAATTGATTCAAAAATACACGCGCAATTTTTAGATTACCATGCTTTTCCAAAACCTGCTTTATTGTTTCCAAATCAATTCCAAGTTCTTTTCGCAAAATGTTTGGCCCGTCAACAAAAACAGCAATATTTCGACCTTTCTCTTTTTTGATTACTTTTCCAATCTTTTTCTTTACATCTTTAAGACTCAAATCAAAAACACCTTAAAACAATTAATTAATATATAATAAAATAATCAGATAATAACAAAAAGATATTTAAAAATTCGGTTTTGACAAAAAAAGGCGATTTTGATGAAAATTGAAGAAAAAAAAAAGTAATTTTAAGAAAT
Organism: Chloroflexota bacterium; assembly: GCA_030634785.1. Classification (GTDB taxonomy): domain Archaea; phylum Iainarchaeota; class Iainarchaeia; order Iainarchaeales; genus JAFCCL01. Next base: position 2,265 of record DAOWAC010000032.1, read on the forward strand.
TGGATGGACTTTGGATTTGGAGAACTCAAGCTTAACAGGATTAGAATTAGTTGTTCCACAAAAAACAAGGCAAGCAGACGCGTGATTGAAAAAACATGCGCAAAATTTGAGGGAATTGAAAGGGAAAGCATTGTAAGCGGCGACGGCAAAACGCATAATTTGCGCGTGTACTCTGTTCTCAAATGGGAGTTTAAGGAAAAAAAATTTAGGTAAAGTGTGTGAAAAAATAGTTCAAAGCGCAAGAAATTCAAGCAAGGGCAGGCAAAAAGATATTTAAATGTAAGCGGACTAAATTATTCAAGGTGTTTTTTTGGTAGAAGGAGAAAAAAAGTTTACAAACGCTGGTCATTTAAAACCAGGCAGTTTTGTTTTAATTGACGGCTTTCCATGTCAGGTAAGAAGCACTGACAAATCAAAGCCAGGAAAGCACGGCTCTGCAAAAGTAAGAGTTGTTGCATTTGACGTTTTCTCAAGCCAAAAAAGAGGACTTTTGAAATCAACAGGAATGGATGTAGACGTTCCAATAATGCTAAAAGGAAGCGCACAGGTTGTTGCAATAATGGGAGACATTGTGCAAATAATGGACCTTGCATCATACGAAACATTTGACGTAAAAAAACCAGCAGACATTCAGGGACTTGCATCAGGTGTTGAAGTAGAATATATGAGATGGGGCGACCAGGTTAAAATTTCAAGAAAGAAAGGAAGCTAACTGCAACTGATTTTTTTTGCTCTTTTTCTTCAACAGTTATCTTTATTAACAGCGAATTCTATTTTATATTCAGTTAAATTTACCGGAGGGTGTTTATGCCAAAAGACGCGATAAAGGAAGGAATGACATTTGCCCTGGGCATTGTCAAAATAAGTGGAGAAAATTTCAACAAAATAATGACAAATCTTGAAAAGAAAAACAAGCTCAGTGCAAACGAAGGAAAAAAAATGGTCTACAACTGGGTTAGCGAACAGCAAAAACAGCTTAAAAAAATGCAGGCAAAAATGGAGACCATGAAAAAAAATGCTTTGAAAACAAGAATGTACAGCAGCAAAGATTTGGCTGAAATAAATAAAGTAATAAAAAATCTTTCAGCACAAATTGCATCTCTTGAAAAAAAGAAAAAGAACGCAGAAGCAACTTTAAAGAAACAAAAAAAATCAGCTTTAAAGAAAAGAACTGCAAAAAAAAAGACTACAAAGAAAAAAAAGTAAAAAAAAAACGCACTGCAAAAAAAGAAAAGACAAAATTAAAAAAAGGTAAGATAAATGCTCAGCTTTCTTGAGACACCGGGAGATATCAAAAGATTTCTTGAAATAATGAGGGTTTTCCTCAAATATGGATGGAAATCATCAAAAGATTTAAAAAAAATGAAGGGAGATTATCCTTTCCTGGATAAGCTTAATGGAACACAGCAAATTGGAGAAGAAATTCCCGGACCTGTAAAGCTGAAGCGAATCTTTGAAGAACTCGGTCCAACTTTTATAAAGTTTGGACAGATGCTTAGCACAAGACCTGATTTGATAAAAGAAGAATATATTATTGAACTAAGAAAGCTTCAGGACGAAGCACCTGCTTTTCCTTATGCAGAAACTGAAAAAATTATAAAAACAGAATTTGGAAAAAGTATTAAAACAATCTTTAAGAAATTTGAAAAAGAACCTGTTGCCGCTGCATCCATTGGACAAGTCTATCTTGCAACCCTTAATGACGGAAGACATGTTGCTGTTAAAGTGCAAAGACCAAACATACTGCACACAATAGAAGAAGACCTGAGAATAATGGGATTTATTGCAGAACTCGTTGAAAAAAACATTAAAGAAACAAAATACTACAACCCGACAAATATCGCAGAAGAATTCGGCGAAACCATAATGAAAGAACTCAACTACAAAAGAGAAGCAACAAATGCAGAACACTTTGGAATAAATTTTAAAAACGACCCGACTGTTACAATTCCAAAAATTTTCTGGGATTATACAACAATGAAAGTAATAACTCTTGAAAGAGTAAAGGGAAGAAAAATAAGCAAGTTTTTTCACAATAAGAAAAAAGAACTAAAAAAAGAAATTGCAACAAATTTCATTGACTGTTTTTTTAAACAAATATTTGTTTATGGTTTTTTTCAGGCAGACCCCCATCCAGGAAATGTTTTTGTACATATTCACAAAGACAAACCAGTAATAAGTCTGATTGATTTTGGAATGGTTGGCAGACTAATGAAAGATACAAGAGACAACTTTGCAGCAATGCTTGTGTTAATGGTTGAAAGAAATGTAAAAGGACTGACAAGACAGTTACAGGCAATGGGACTGATTGACCACCTCGACGATGAAAAAAAATTCATGTTAGACCTTGCAGAAATAATGGATTATTTTTACGACATTAGTTATGACAAAATTGACTTTGCAGGATTTGGAAACGCTATGATAAGAACCATGGTAAAACACAAAGCCCAAATTCCGCAAGAATATCTTTTGTTCCTAAGAGGAATGAGTGTTGCACAAAACACTGTTGAAACACTTGACCCAACAGTTAACCTAATGGCAAGAGCAGAACCATATATCAGAACAATAATGGAAGAAAAAATGAAGCCAGGATATTTGATTAGAACATTTAAAGACAATTACTTTGAATTTGACAGACTAATAAAAAGACTTCCTGACAGTCTGATTAAAATATTTGGAAAGCTCGAAGAAGAAGATCTTAAAATTTCAATCGAAGCAACAAACATTGACGCCCTTAGTAAAAGCCTGATAAAAAGCAGCAACACAGTAAGCATAAGCCTTATTGTAGCAGCATTAATTCTTGGCTCAGGAATGCTTCTTTTTACAGACATTAATACCACAATAGGAAACACAACAGAAATCGGAGCAGTTGGCTTTATTGTAGCAGGAGTAATAGGACTACTGGTAGTAATGCGAGCACTCAAAGCCTAAACAATTACAAAAATAGTATTTCACCACAACAGCCTATTTCACAACAACACTATTTTAGAGACAGGTTCCAACACCCAAAGTTAACAAATCACGCAAACCAGTTGCAAACCCAAGCACGATTATAACAATTTTTATAAACCCGCGAAGGTTTTCGTTCTTGATTTCCTTGTCAACATAGTAAAGAATTACAAACACCAAAGCAATTTTTGCAAACACAAAACTTAAAGGAAAAGATTCAAGAAGAAAACCTGAAAGCGGATGCTGTTCACCGCAAAAAAAGAACTGAGTAGCAACAATGGTTGCAAATCCATCAAGAGCCTGTGAAATAATTGCAAGCTTGTTCAAACCTGGCTTGAGAATTTTTTTACCAAGCTTTTGAAAAATAAAAACAAGCAGGGCTATTGTTACTGCAACAAGCAGCAGGACTTCAATTACCCCAATCCACGCCTGAAAATTTAAAATTTCAAAAAATACAATTGGCACGGAAAGAATTAATCCAATCGCTGCAAATAATTTGTAAAAATCAACCTTGAATTTTTTTGAAATAGCAAGCGAAATAAAAAGACACGCAAGAGTTACTGCAGCAATAAACAGGAAGATTCCTGGGGTCACAAAATAATAGGCAGGTTCAAGCGGGTTCCAGCTGCGAGGAAGAAAAGACATGTCTTCAAGAACACGAAGCGCGCTTCCAAGAAGAATGTAAGGCAAAAGCGCAAGCGTGAATTTTGTATTAAACTTTACTCCGCGCTTGTCAAGCAAAGGAAAAATTATGAAAAAAAGAAGGAACAGCATTATTGCCCCGTAAACAATATATTCAACAGGACCGTATAACCCCCTTTCAGCAATCCGTTGGGCAAAAAATTCGTAAAAAATCGAACCAAGGTCCATACAAAGGAATTTTTAACAACTTAATCTTTTTATATGTTGTTATGACAGAGAAAAAAAAGGAAAAAAAGACAAAAGCATGGTCAAACAAAAAACAGCCACGCAGCCTGAAAGAAGCTCTTGAAAAAAAGCTTTCAAAAAAAGAAAAAGAAAAACTTATTACAAGCTTTGACAGTGTTGGAGATATTGCAGTTATACAGATTCATGATGATTTGCAAAAAAAAGCAAAAATAATTGGAGAGGCCCTGCTTGCAACCAACAGACAATTCAAAACAGTGTGCATGGTTTCAGGAGAACACAAAGGGCTTTTCAGGGTACAACCAGTAAAAATTATTGCCGGAAAACGGTCAAAAAAAGCAATGTACAAAGAAAGCGGAAGCCAGTTTTTAGTAGAATTAGGAAAGGTATTCTTTAGCCCTAGATTAAGCACTGAACGGATGAGAATTTCACAATTAATCAAAGAAAATGAGGTAATTGGCGCGTTTTTTGCAGGAGTAGGCCCTTTTCCAATAGTTTTTACACGCCTTTCAGGAATGAAAAAGGCATATGCAGTAGAGCTTAACCCAGAAGCCTACAAAGGACTTCTACATAATATTGCTTTGAATAAGTGTCAAAATAAGATAGAACCAATTTTGGGGGATGTAAAAAAAGTGGTTCCAAAAATGCTTTTGGGAAAGTGTGACAGAGTAGTAATGCCTTTGCCAAAAGGAGGAGAAAGTTTCCTCAAAGAAGCAATGCTTGCCTTAAAACCAAAAGGTGGAATTGTTCATTTTTACAGATTTGTTGACAAGGAAACAGGCGCAGAAGAACCCTTGAAAGAAATAGGAGAAGCTGCAGAAGAAGTCGGAATGAAAACAAAAGTTTTGAGAAACAAGAAGGTCAGATCTTTCTCTGCAAGCAAGGAACAGATTGTAATTGATTTTTTGGCAAAGCCAAAAAGGTTAAAATAGCATTCACTCAATTTTTGTCAGGTGATTTGAAAAATGGTTTTAAGGCTTGTTTTTTTGGGACCGCCTGGAGCAGGAAAGGGAACAATAGCACAAAGATTATGTGAAGCTCATGGGCTTTTGCAAATTAGTACAGGAGACTTGCTTAGAGAAGAAGCAAAAAGAGGAACAGAACTTGGAAACAAAGTAAAAGCAATAATGGAATCAGGAAAATATGTTGACGATTCAACTGTTGCAGAACTTGTTGAAAACAAGTTAAAGGAACTTGGAAGTGGAAAAGGATTTATTCTAGACGGGTTTCCTAGAACAATTGCACAGGCAGAAACACTTGAAAACATTCTTGACAAAGTTGGCTTCAAACTCAACGGCGCATTTGACATTGAAGCAAGCGACGAAACAATTGTTGAAAGATTAAGCGGAAGGAGAAGCTGTGGAAAATGCGGAAAAATTTATCACCTGAAAAACATCCCTCCAAAAGAAGAAGGGAAATGTGACGAATGCGGTTCTGAAATAGTTCAAAGAAATGATGACAAGCCAGAGGTAGTAAAAACAAGACTCGAAACATACAGGGAAAAAACAGCACCACTTGTAAAATACTACGAGGACAAAAGACTTTTGAAAGTTGTTGACGCAAACGGCAAAATTAAAGAAAATATGGAAAATGTTGAAATGATATTAAAGGGAGTTGAGTAAATGGTTGACATTGTTGTTTTTGGAAGTGTTGCATTTGATTCAATAAAAACACCTTTTGGCGAAACAAACAAAACACTTGGTGGCAGTGGAACATATGCAAGCATTGCCTCATCCTTTTTCTCAAAGCCAGGAGTTGTAAGCGCAGTTGGTTCAGACTTTGGAACAAAAAATATGGATGTTTTGAAAAAGAAAGGCGTTGACTTAAAAGGACTTGAGTTAAAGTCTGGAAAAACATTTTTTTGGAAAGGAGAATATGGACACGATATTAATTCCGCAAAAACTCTCGATGTGCAATTTAATGTTTTGGAAAAATTCAAACCAGAACTTCCAGCAGAATACAAAAAAGCAGACTTTTTGTTGCTTGGAAATAATGACCCAGAAGCACAGCTTGATGTTTTGAAACAAATGGAAAAAAGACCAAAGCTCGTGATAGCAGACACAATGAATTATTACATTGAACACAAAAGAGACAAGGTTTTAGAAGTTGTAAAAGAAGCAGATATTTGTTTAATGAACGATGGAGAAGCAAGAATGCTTTTCAATACTCCAAGTCTTTTGAAGGCTGCTAAAGAAATCATTAAACTTAATTCAGATCTTGCAATAATCAAAAAAGGAGAACATGGTGCATTGCTAACCACTTCAAAAGGAAGCTTTGTTGCACCAGCATATCCTTTGGAAGAAATAGTTGACCCAACAGGATGCGGAGACTGTTTTGCTGGAGCAATGATTGGATTTCTTGCAATGCAGGGAGAAGTAAATGAGAATCTTATGAGAAAAGCAATAATTTACGGTTCAACAGTTGCATCATTCAACGCGGAAGGAATGGGAACAGAAAAACTGTGCAGTATTTCAATGAAAGACATTGAAACAAGATTTAATGAATTCAAAGAAATAGTAAGATTTTGAATGCCTGCTTAAATGAAAGCCTGTCTACTTTCCTTTAAAAAAGTTTGCAGCCCCATAATCTTAAGAAATTACGAATTTTGATTTTTAAGGAGTTGATTGATTATGGCACACGAAGTAAAAGACGAAAGTTTAGCAGAACAAGGACAAATGAATATTCAGTACGCAGAACAAAATATGCCTGCTTTAAGAGCAGTAAGAGCACGTTTTGAAAAAGAAAAGCCATTGAAAGGAATAAGAGTCGGAATGGCATTGCACATAACAAAGGAAACAGCAAACCTTGTAAAAACACTTATTGCAGGCGGAGCAGAAGTTGCAATAACAGGATGCAATCCTTTAAGCACACAGGACGATGTTGCAGCAGCACTTGCAGCAGACGGAGTAAATGTTTACGGCCACAAAGGCGAATCAAACGAGGATTATTACAGGTTTTTGAACAAGGTTCTTGACTTCAAGCCAAACGCAACAATAGACGACGGAGGTGACATAATTTCAGA
>DAOWAC010000077.1 GCA_030634785.1 Chloroflexota bacterium
ACTATTTAAATGTTTTTTATTGGTTTCGCCTTAATTTTGGTATATGGAAAAGGCAATGAAGGAATTGTTTGAAGCAATGGTATTGAATCGGAAAAAATGTCCTTGGGCTAAGGGCAGGACAATGGCGTCACATGTTATTGAACTTGAAAGCGAAGTTAAGGAATTAAAGGAAGCAATTGGTGAAAAAGATGCTGAAGAAATCAGGGGAGAGCTTGGAGATGTTTTTTGGGATGCTGTTTTTATTGGTGTTCTTGCAGAGGAAAAAGGGCTTTTTAATATGAAAGAAATGTTTGAAGAAGCCAACAAGAAATTTAAAAGCAGAAAGCCATGGGTTTTCGGAAATGAAAAGGTTGCAACTGCCGAGGAAGCAATCAAAAGATGGAATGAAATAAAAGCCGAAGAAAAAAAGGCAAAAGGCCAACGGTAAATTTAAGCAATTCCTGTTTTTTTGAATATCCAGACTTTTGGAAAATCTATTGCCAAAACAGTTATTGTACAAATTATTAGTGTTGCAAAAACCAATGCTGCCGAAATTGGTGTAATGATTATTCCATATATGCTTAGTGGGATGAATATAATTATTGCAATTGCCATGCTGATTGAAACAACTTTGGCAGGCCAGGAATTCCAAAAACGTCCTCTTTCCCTAATAATAATTATAGCAAACTGTGCAGTGAATACAAGTGATAAAAGTACAAGTGTTCTGATTTGCTCAAAGCTAAGCTTAAGGTAGTTGGCTCCCCAAATAAGCAGAGCTAATTCAATTAAGAAGAATAATATTCCAAGAATTCCTGCTGCAATCGTAAGGTTTTTTACATTCCAGTTGTTTGGATTTTTTGTGCTTTTGGAATTGTCTACTGCAAGAGACATTGACATAAAGTCAGTCATGATTAAGAGAAGCATAAGTCCTGGTATTACAATAATAATATCCTGAAACCAGAAAAATCCAACCGCAAGAATAAGCATGAATTGAATTGAAAGAGTAATTTTTTTCAGAGTCCATGTAAGCATTCTTTGATAGGTTCGTCTGCTTGTTCTGATTCCTTCAAGAATAACATCTATTCCTGATTCTGTTAAAACCATTCCTGCTGCTGCTTTGGCAACATCTGTTGCATTACTAACAGCAATTCCTAACTCTGCTTGCTTTAGGGCAGGCGCATCGTTTACTCCGTCTCCTGTCATTCCAATAGTTTTTCCTGTTGACTGCAAGTGTTTGACAACCCCATATTTGTCTTCTGGAAGAATTTCTGCAATTCCGTCACATTTCTCAACTGCTTTTCCTTGTTCGCTTTCAGGTAATTTTTTAATTTCTGAAATTCTAACAATATTGTCTCCAATTCCTGCCTGTCTTGCCATTTCTCTTGCAACAGCAATATTGTCTCCTGTAAGCATCATTGGTTTTATTCCTGCTTCTTTTAATGCGACAATTGTTGCCTTGGTGTCAGACCTAAGTGGGTTGTTTAATGCAAGTAATCCTGCAAGAGTAAAGTTTCCTGTTCCCTGTGATTTTCCTACTGCAAGAACACGGTTGCCTTTTTTAGAAAGCTCTTCAACCTTTGCAGTAATTTTGTCCTTTTCCTTTTTGTTCATTGAAGTGCATAGTGCAAGAAGTGTTTGTGTTGCTCCTTTTACTGCTATAAATTGCTTGCCTTCAAATTCAACACTTGCTTCTGCTTTTTTTGTTGAAGGCTCAAAAGGCGTGTAAGAAATTTGTTTGTATGCTGACATATCTGTTTTGTTCTTTTTTGCATATGCCAAAACAGTTGCGTCTATTTGGTCTTTTCCCTCTGCTCCTGATGCGATTGCTGCAAGAGAAATAAGTTCATTTTTTTCAATTCCTGGCATTGGAATGTGTTCGCTGATTTCAAGCTCGTTTATTGTGATTGTTCCTGTTTTATCAAGGCATAATATTTCAACGGATGCCGCATTTTCAATTGAGTCAAGTTTGGTTACTAGTACGCCGTGCTTTGAAAGGTTTGTTGCACCTCTTGCCTGTGATATTGTAAACATTACTGGTAAGGCAACAGGAATTCCTCCTGCAATGAAAAGAACTGCAAATATAAGGATTGTAATCAAAGGCGTGCCTATGAAAAGTGCATAGAGTAAAATGATTGCAAATGCAACAGTTCCGACATAGATTAGGTTTTTGGCAACATTGAACATTATTGCTTCCTGTTTTGATTCAGGTTTGGCTATGTTTACCAGTTCAACTGTTTTTCCAATGGCTGTATGCCTGCCTGTGTTTACAATAATGCATTTTGCTTCGCCTCTTTTTATTGTTGAACCTGTTAATGCAACATCTGATTTTTTCAAATTAACCGGCATTGATTCGCCGGTAATTGCTGCCTGGTCTGCTGAAATATCTCCACTTATGATTTTTGCGTCAGCAGGAACTACATCTCCAAGTCCTATTAGTATTAGGTCGCCTGGAAACAATTCTCTTGATTCTTTTGTAACCCATTTCCCGTCTCTCATTACTTTTGTTTTTATGGTAAGTTTTTGTTTAAGTATTTCAAGTGATTTTTGCGAACCATGTTCGTTGTAAAATCCAATAATTACATTGCTTAAGAGTAAGGCTGCAAGCATTATTCCGTCAAGCCAGTCGCCTATAATAATACAGATTAGTACTGCTGCTTCAAGAAACCATGGGATTGGTCCCCAAAACCATGAAAAGAATGCAACCAGTGAACTTTTCTTTTTTTCTTCAACTTCGTTAAAGCCATATTCTTTTACTCTGGCTTCAACATCTGTTTCTGAAAGACCTTTTTCGCTTGCTTTTAGTAATTCAAGCATGGCTTTAATATCCATTTTCTTGAATTCGTCCGTTGTCGTGAACTTTGCAGTTGTTTTTGTTTCCATTCTTTTTATTTTAAAGTATTAAGTGGTAAATAAAGCTTTTCTTTAATGCTTTCAAGCACTGTAAGTTCAATGGGCAAAAATTAGGTTTTTTTGTGAATTTAACAATTGCTTTTGCAAACATTATTTTTTCATTTTTTTATTTATACGCAAAACCACGCTTGTTGTGCCTATTGCAATCAATGCTGCTAAAACAATGCTTGTTGCAAACCACTTGTTTAGTATATTAAATTTCAAAAAGTTTTCTTTTGCCAGTCCAAAAAATCCCATTGGTCCAGTTTCTGTTTTGTTTTCTGGTTCAGTGCAAATTCCTTCCTGACAAGTTCCTTTTAAACTGCATTGTATTCCATTTTCTTGGTTGTTATAATTGCAGTGTTCTGTTTCAGCAACACAATACTCTGAAGTGCAAGGGTTGTTGTCGTCACAGTCAATGTTTGAACAAATATTTCCTACTGTTTTATTTCCTGTTTCAACAAGTGCTTCTGTACATTCAACAACATTCAGGTCCTGACTGTAAGAATTTGAAAGTCCTTTAACTGCTTTTATAGTATACTTGCCTGTTTCAACCATAAAGGATGCTTTTCCATCATCGTCTGTTTTTATTTCATTAATTAATATTACATCTTGCATAATGTATACTGTGGCTTCTTTTGATGGGTTGCCATAAATATTTAATACGGTTATTATTATTTCTTTTTTTGCACAATTGCCTTCAACTGAAAGTGAAAGATCTGGCGTTGCCCCTCCTCCTCCTGATACTCTGCCAAGTGGTGCTCCACCGTCTGTAGGGTTTTGTGCAGGTGGCTTTGGCTGGGCTGGTGGAATCTCTTCCATTAATGCAAACATCGTAAAATGATTCACTTTTACCATAATTGTGTTTGCTTCAGTATTTCTTTTACCTATTGGAATTTCAATCCATTCCTGTTGTTCTGCAAAATAATAAACATTTATTTTTTCTTCATCTATTTCTGTACCGTCTACAATTCCGTCTTGGTTCTCATCCTGGTAAGAAAAAGTTAGTTCTACTTCAAAAGTTTCGTTTTCAAGACTAGGGTTACTTACTTCGTAATATTTTCCCATGGTCTTAAACTTTTCAGCTAACAAAAGGTCTGTTTCCACTTCTTCAACAACTGTGTCCAGTTTTGCTGATGCAAACTCTGTCAACTGGTAAATGTTTCCCTCTTGGTCTACTATCCATTGACCATTTTCTATTTCTACTACCCAGAACGGCGTAAAAGGGCTTTGAGAATATTGTCCTGCCTGCCACTGCAGTTCCTTGTTCACATCGTAAACAAATTCAACTTTTGGATTTTCAATAGAATTTGGTTGTACCAACTCATTAATCATTGCAAGCATATCCTGCTTGTTCACTGGCAAGTACTTGATTGGCTGGTATAGTATAGTCAGTTCTCTGAAATATCCTTGTTCTGCGTCAACTACAACCACTGCTGTTGCTCCAGTTTCCTTATTGCAAGGAACCAAATAATAGTCTCTTCCTTGTACTATTTCTTTTACAAACAATGGTTCGCCTAGTTCGGTGCCTTCTATTGCGTTCAAAGTTTCTGGGTCTTGTGAAACAAACTCTTGGCTTTGCTCGTCCAAGAGATCAAAACAGGTTGTGTTTGCCCAAACGCTACTGCTAGTCAACAACACTAGTATTAATATCACTATTGCTTTGTTCATCCGCTGCTTCCCCCGCTGCAATCTCTTCAATTTTTTCCATAATTATTTCAAGATTTTCTGGTTGTGGTTTAGGAATTGCTATTTCTACTTTTGCTTCTTGTGGCTTTTCTTTTTCTATTTTTGTTCCCTCTGCAACAAGCATTGTTTTCTGGACTGCTCTGCTTGCAGTTTCCTTTTCGGCTTCGCTTTCTGGAACAAAACGTGGCAGGCCCCTAAAACCGTGATTTTCTGTTAATTTTCTGCCAAAAAGCTCTTCTATCTTTTCTTCTGAAAGCATTTCTGGCGGCTCGGCTATCTGCACAAAGTTGCCGTCGTAAATGTCGTTGGTTCTAACTGGCTTGAAATAAATGTCTTCTGCTTCCTGTGCTGTAACATAAACATGTTCTCCTATTCCGTTTTGGTTGGGGTCGGTCAAATAAAAGCCGTATACATTGAAGTCCTGCAATGTTCCTGACATAAAAGGGTTTGGTGTTGGATCCTGGCTAACAGAGTAGCCGTTAAGTGCAACCCAATGATTGTAGTCTCCATAAATTGGCAATGCTGCAGGTGTATTCGGGTGTGCTACAAGTTCTCCTTGACTCCACCATGACCCCTTAGTTACCTGAAACGCCATCCAGTGAACAATGTTTTTCATATAATCAACGATATTAATATCGGCTATAA
>DAOWAC010000069.1 GCA_030634785.1 Chloroflexota bacterium
AAAGTAATTTGGGCGAAAAAAAACTAGAGCAATGGAGCGCGGAAGACAAGCTTTTGTTTGCAACTACTTTGAGAAAAATTTCAAAACCGATTGTTGTTGCTGCAAACAAAATGGATGTTTCTACTTCGGAAGAAAATTTTAAGAAAATGAAGGAAAACTTTCCAGACAAAACAATTTTACCTTGCTCTGGCTTTGCAGAACTTGCATTAAAAAAAGCTGCAAAACAGGATTTTGTTGAATATGAGCCTGGAACAAATGATTTCAAAAAATTAAAGGAATTAAATGAAAAACAGGAAAATATGCTTGAAATGATTAAGAAAAATGTTTTGCAAAAGTATGGAAGTAGTGGAGTGCAGGAAGTGCTTGACAAAACCGTGTTTGATGCACTTGGTTATATTGCAATTTTTCCAGCTGGTTCAAAAAAGCTTTCTGATTCAAAGGGAAATGTTTTGCCAGATTGTATCCTAATGCCAAAGAACTCTACTGCATTGGACTTTGCATTCAAACTCCATACTGATATGGGAAACGGTTTTATCAGAGCAATTGATGTAAAAAAGAAGCAAATGGTTGGAAAAGAACACGAGCTTCAAAACAGAGATGCTATTGAAATAATTTTCAAAAAGCCCTAGTAGAAAATTAGTCCTGATTAAATGTTTCAGTTGTTGAAGAATAAGTTTCTGTAACGATTGGAATTGCTTCTTTTTTTGTTTCAGAAGCAAGTTCTCTTTCATCTCGAAGAACTTTTTGTTTTACTTCTTCAAGCAAAACCTTTTTGTTGCCAAGTTTTGAAAGAACGTAATAATATGCGTTAATTGTTTCATCCAAAGTAAGTGTTCTTTTGTATCCAAGTCTTGCAATTTCCTTAAAGTAAATCTGCACAATTCTTGCAGCAACATCTTCGTTTGTCAATTCAGTCATTTAATTTTGCCTTCCAATCATTTCTTTTGTTGCACTAAGTTCAACATCTTTTCTTTGGATACGGGTAAGTGTATAAAAGTAAGAATTTACAACTTCATCCAAAGTAAGCTTTCTCTTTAGACCATGTCTTGCAACTTCTGAAAAATAAACATCAATCATTTTCAAAGCAAGCTCTTCATCTCCAAAAACTGAAACAGAACCTGAAACAGTTTTTCTTAAAATTGTTTCCTTTGAAATCCTTGCTTTCTTAGTTTCCTCAGACCTTACTCTTTTAACAGCAGCTTCAACAAGTCCCGCAAGTCTTCCTTCAGGAAAACTCTGCCTTACAATAGTTCTAGGTCTTGAAATACTACTTCCAAGAACTCTTTTTTTAACAAGGGTTCTCTTAACAAGCTTTCTTTTAACAGGCTTTCTTTTTACTGTTTTTCTTTTAACCGTCTTCCTTTTCACAACTCTTTTCTTAACAGGTTTCTTTCTAACAGGCTTTTTCTTAACAGGTCTTTTTCGCTTTTTTGGCGGATTCTTTAACCTGTTCCAAGCAACAATTGCCTGCTTCATTGTCTTTCCCTGTTTTAATTGCATTGAAATAAAAATATTGTAAGCGGTCCTTTTCTTGTTCTTTTTTGCAAGCTGCTTTTTTTGCTTTGTCCAAAGCTTTGCAGCCTGCTTAAAACTAAGACCCTTTTTAATCTGAATTTTCATAAAACGCTGATAATCTGACAAGCCTACTCTTTTCTTTTTATTTTTAAGGAGTTCAATTTCTTTTCTTAAAAGTTCAAGTGCTTTAGCATTACCCTTGGTTTTACTGGAGACCTTTTTTGTTAAAGTCATTTCCTTTCTAAGCCCTTTCTTCAAAGATTTAATGTCCTTTTTCACGTGCTTAGGAACTGGCTTTGCCTTTTTTGAAATAGTTTTCCTTACAGGCTTCTTTCCTTTCCTTGAAACAGTTTTTTTAATATTTTTCTTAACAACCATATAAAGTTCACTTTTATCAATTAATGCGTTATATATACAACTTCGCAAATGCTTTTTAATGGTTTCTTTTGGCATAATTGAATTAAAAACCCTTTTAAGAGCAAAATAATCATGCTTGTAATTGCACTTTTGGCATTTATGGCAATTGTAATATTTCTAGGGGTCTTTGGAGAATTTGTTTTTGCAAAAACAAGAATTCCTGACGCATTATGGCTTATTGCAATTGGAATTATCGCAGGACCAATATTAGGATTTGTTTCACAGGAACAGCTTTGGGTAATTGCCCCATTTTTCTCCGCAATTGCATTAATGGTAATAATGTTTGAAGGCGGATTGCACTTAAATATTTATGACGTAATAAAAAGTGCTCCAACTTCTCTTTTGCTTGCAATTGTTGGCTTTTTTTTAAATATGACAGTAATAACATTGTTACTTGAAGGAATGGCATCTTTTGGTTATCTTCAAAACTGGAGTTTTTTAAACAGCATGCTTTTGGGTTCAATTTTGGGTGGAAGTAGCTCGCTTGTTGTTTTGCCGCTTGTTGCAAGAGCAAAACTTGGCAAAAAAGTTACAAGTGTACTAACTCTTGAAAGTAGTATAACAGATGTTCTTGCAGTAGTAATAACAATTGCCATAATTGGTTCAGTACTTGCCCCACAGGCAGGAATTCAGGGAATACTTCATTCAATTGCAGGAAATTTTTCAATTGGAGCAATGATTGGAATTATTGTTGGCCTTGTATGGCTTTATGTTTTAGAATTTTTTAAAAACAAAGAAAGACTCTACCACCACAATTACATGCTTACATTTGCATGTTTGCTTTTACTCTATGCTTTTACAGAATTTATTCAGGGAAGCGCAGCAATTGCTGCACTTGCATTTGGAATAATTCTTGGAAACGGAGCACAATTGCAAAAAATGCTAAAACTCGGACAAAAAATAAGACTTGACAAAAAAGTAATTGAATTCAATTCACAGGTAAGCTTTTTTGTAAAAACATTTTTCTTTGCATTAATTGGATTGTTATTCTATGTCAATTACAAAATGGCCTTGATTGCACTCGTTCTTGTGGCAGGAATTGCAGTTGCAAGACCAATTGCTGTAAAAATAGGAACAGTTAGAGAAAGGTTTTCAAAAAAAGAATTGTCTGTAATGAAAGGACTTATTCCAAGAGGACTGGCAGCAGCAGTCCTTGCCATTCTTCCGGCAGGCGCAGGCATTCCTGGAACAGAACCATTTACAGGAATTGTGTTTACAGTAGTAATTGCAACAATTGCAATAACAACAATTATATTCTGGATTAGAACAAAAAAATAAAAAAATTATTTCCTTTTGGGTTTTTCTTCCAGTCTTGCTTTTGGAAAAGCAAGCGAAATCATTCTGGTTCGCCCTCTAGGAGGTTTTGTTGTAGTTTCTGCAATAATAAGCTGCTTTTTTTCAAGCTCTGAAATAAGTGTCCTAAATCGCCTCTGAGTTAAAGGTTTTTTGCTTGCTTTGGAGTATGCCTCAAATAGTTCACCTGAAGCAATTGCTTTGTTTGCAGGAACAAGTTCTAAGATTTCCCTTTCTCCAACGCTAAGGTAGGAAATTGCCTTCTGTAAAGCTCTTGAATCAACTTCTGAAAAGATTTTGCGCAAATGCTTTACTTCAAGCTTTTCACTGTTTTCTTTTTCAGCCGCCCTTCCTGCTCTCAAAAAGCATTCAATTGCAATTCTGGCATCTCCCCCAAGCTTTGCTGCATGAGCAGCGGCAACATTTATTACGTCTGGACCAAGTGCATTTGAATGAAAAGCATATTCTGCTCTCTGGTTTAGAATTTCCTTAAGCTGTTTTGGAGAATATGGTTCAAAAGTTATAGACTGTTCTGACAAACTGCTTTTTACCCGGTCATCAAGCAATGAAACAAAGTTTGAAAGATTGCTTATAAAAATTAATCCAAAACGACCCTTACCATATTCTACCACACGCAAAAGGTCGTAGAACAATTTGCTTGCTTCTTTATTATGAAGTAACTGATCGGCTTCGTCTAAGACAACCACAGGAATGAAAGAAGCATGTTTTAGTGCTTCAAGCATTTTGGCAAATGCTTCATCTGTTGCAATTCCTCTTCTTGGAGTGGCATCTCCTAAAAAATTTGAAATTTGAGTAAGAATTGAATGTCTTGTATTAAGCTGAAAGCAGTTAATGTAAAGACCTTTTGCTCTGTCACTATACTGCTGTAATTCGTTTAGGACAAATTTTACTGTTGCGGTTTTTCCTGTTCCTGTTTTTCCGCAAACAAAAACATTTTGTGGCTTTTTTCCCTGTAAAACAGGTTGTAATGAAAAAACAAGCCGGTCAACTTCTGGTTCCCTAAAAGGCATTCTTTCAGGTACAAATTCAGGATACAAAAACCTTTCATCCTTGAAAATTTCGTGAACTTTGGTTTTTTTTGCAAAAATGTTGGACGACATAATAGAAAAACCTATTAACAGATAATTAAACAAATGATTAAATCTTTATTGGAATAAGAAAAGTATAGTATATAACCCTAAAAACAAAAAAGGTAATGAAATGAGAAAAGTTAAGAAACCAGCAAAAGAATTAATTATAACGGGAAAAAAAGGCAGCCTTTTTGCAAGCTCACCCATATTTAAAAGGTTTAAAAACCAAGAAAAGCTTGTTGAAAGCAAAACCAGAAAACTTATTATGGAAAACTTTAAAAGACTGGAAAAAGGCAAAGAAATATCTGACAAGAAAGGTAAAATAAAAATTAAGAAAGCGTTTACAGGAACTTTTGGAGGAAAACACAAATTTTTAACACTTAGAGTTTCAGCAAGCGGTAAAGAATTTTTTGTAAAAATTTCAAGCCCAAGAAAGATTAAAGAAAATGTAAATGCACTGGAATTAGCTGACAGGCATCTTAGCAAAAAAGGCTACAGAGTCGACGGATTTAAGGTAAAGGTTATTCTTCCATACAAAGCAGTTGCCTACAAGAAAATAGGATATTTGGTTACAGATTTTTTTAAGCAAGGCGAAGTACAGCAGATTAGTGAAATGCGAGATGCTGAAAAAATAATAAAGTGTATGGGAAAAGTTGCCACAGAACTCAATAAGTTTGACGTTTTCGACGTTTTAACAGTCAACTCGTTCTATAACAGTAAAACAAATACAATCCTTTTATTTGATTTAATCAAGAAATAATACAATTTATTTTTGCACAAAAAAACCAGTTAAATTTTTATTGAAAGAAACATTAAATTAAACGATTAAATGAAACAAAAAATGCTTTTTGGAACAGCAGGAATTCCGATTTCGTCAAAAAAAAGAGATAGTGCAAGCGGAATTAAAAGAGTAAAGGAATTGGGCCTTGGGGCAATGGAACTTGAGTTTGTACGCGGAGTAAACATGAGAAAGGAGACCGCAGGACAAGTGAAAAAAGTTGCCGAAAAGAAAGGAATAATGCTAAGCGTTCACGCACCATATTATATTAACTTAAATTCAAAGGAAGAGAAAAAAGTTGCAGCAAGCAAGAAAAGAATAATGGACTCTGCTTACATTGGAGAATTGTGCGGTGCAAAAATTGTAACATTTCATCCGGCATACTTTCAAAAAATGGATGAAAAAGAAGTTCTTGAAAAAGTTGCAGGTGCTTTGAGTGAAATGACTGAAAAAATTGAAAAAAGGAATTGGGCAATAAGGCTTGCACCGGAAACAACAGGAAAGCCAAGTCAGGTTGGTTCTTTGAAGGAAACAATTGCATTATGCAAAAAAGTTAAGGGAGTGTTGCCAATGATTGACTGGTCACACTTGCATGCACGCGATAATGGAAGATTCAAAAGCGAAAAGGATTTTGAAAAGGCAATTGAAGAAATTCCTGAAAAATACAGGAAATTTTTATATATGCATGCGAGTGGAATAAGATTTTCTGAAAAAGGTGAAAGAAATCATTTGGAAATGGAGGATGAAGGAAACAGCTTCAACTACAAATGGTTTTTGAATACTCTTCACAG
>DAOWAC010000109.1 GCA_030634785.1 Chloroflexota bacterium
CACAGCACTTGAAGTATCAACTATTTTCAGGCCTGGATTCAGGCTTGCAAATTTGCCTGCATGAGATTTCTCAAAAGAAATATGCCCAACTTTAAAGTATAAGTCGGCTTTTTCAACATTTGCCAAATCACTTGGTTTTGGACTATAAGTAGCCGGACTTCCGCCAGGAGGAATCAACTCTTTCACATTTACGTGTTCGCCACCAACTGCATTTACAAAAGCCTTCTGAGGCAAGATGCTTACAATAACATTTACCTTTTTGTCGGCTTCTTTTTCAGGACCATTCACACAACCAGAAATCAAAAATACGACAACAACCAGTACAAATAATGGCATAATCCCTTCTTTCATTTGCCCGCACCCCAAAAACTTATAAACAACCTACTATAAAAATCTTATTGAGTGCAATTATCAATAAGGGTAGGGGGCAGTATGGCAAAGAAAAGAAACACCAGGCAACAGGAATATCTTCAAAAAAAGCTGGAAAGAATTGACACTTTTTTTAGTGCAGAAGATTTGCTTGAAATAGTGAATAAAGAAAACGAAAAAATTGGAATTGCCACTATTTACAGGTTTCTTAATGAATTGAAAAAGAATAATTTAATCTATTCATATAGGTGTAACAGAAGAACGGTTTTTTCCAAGCAAAACAAAAGCCACTGCCATTTCGTTTGTGAAAACACAGGCAGGATAATTCATTTTACTATTGACTCTTTGGATTTTCTTAAAGACAAAATTCCTGGCTCAATCAAAAGCTTTCAGTTAGAGGTCAGAGGAATTTGTGACAAAAAATGCAAAATCTGCTCCAAGAAAATTAAGTGAATATTATTCCAAAAATTGAACTTGAAATCAAAGCCCGAAGGCCAATGGTTCCAATTGTGCATTAAATGCATGGAGAAGTATTTGAAAAGCCGAAAAAATCCAGCTAAGATTTTTACCTCAAATTCTCGTTCGTTTGATAAAACTTTTCTTTTTAAGAAAAGTTTTGCAGGGAGGAGGATTCGAACCCCCGAACGCACTAAGCGACAGGCTCCTAAGGCCTGCGGGTTTGACCGCTTCCCTATCCCTGCATAATAATAAATTTGTAAAGGCAAAGAATTAAAGCCTTGCTTTTTTGTCTTTTTTTAGGTTTTTTTAATCAGAGTCCTTTTGCTTTTTTTAAATAGAGTCAAGTAGCTCGTGCAATGCTGTTTCTTTAAGCCATTCTCCAAGCTTTTTTGCAGCAATTCCCCTGTGGGATATTTCATTTTTTTCTGCTTGTGTCATTTCAACAACTGCTTTTTTGAATCCTTTTGGAATGAATATTTTTTCGTAAGGCATTCTGTCAGCTGTTGGTTTTATCACTTTTGAGGTTATCTTTCCTTCAAGTTTTCCTTCAAAGAATTTGTGCCGTGAGCCGTCAAAAAAGCATATTGTGCATAAAAAATAGGCATTTCTGTCCTTGCCTTTAAGCAATTTAAGCAGTCCTTCATGCCCTAGACATTCAAACATGCGTTTGGCACGGGTTCCTGGAAAGTCCTTGTATGCTTTAAACCAGATGCCTGTATCCTCTGTTATTACAGGATTTCTAAGCTGTTCAAAGGCCTGTTTTGCCTTGTCCAAGGCAACCTTTTTTGGGCTTGTTGAGTCAATTTCTTCAATTTTTGGGTTTGAGTGCTCTATTTCAAGACCATAGTCTGCAAGAATTGCCGAAACTTCTTTGACTTTGTGTTTGTTTCCTGTCGCAAAATAAAGCATGTTGGTATCACCTCATAGTTTGAAGTATATTGCTTTGACTGCATAATTGTACATTAATTCAAATATAAGAATCCATGTAATGACAAATAATGCAGCAATCAAAAAGGGTTCTTTTAAGAATGGAATAAATAAGGCTCCGGAAAGGGTTGCAAGAATGAATGAAATTGCAATTCTGTGATTTCTAAAAAAGTTTTTTGAAACCATTTTTTTCTTATATTTGTGTTTTTCTGCTATTACAAAATCCATTAATGCAGTGTCTTCTGCTTTTTTTCCAATTTCGTTAATTATTTGGTAAGCATTTTCCTGATTGAATAAAAGACTCTTTATTGTCATTGCATCCATTTTTTGTGACTCGACTGTTTTTAGTAAAAGCTTTTTTGGAATTCTGTTCCTGTACTTGCGCATTAAAAGTGAAAAGTCTGATTCGTTTAATGGTTCTTTTATTATTTCTTCAAAAATTTCAATTTCCTGCGGTTGTCTTATTATTGTGCGAATTATTTCAGGAGGAATGCCCTGACCTTTTGCTTTGTAGGCACGAATTATTGAAAGTGTTAAATGCGGCGGAAGCAAATTTTTGTTAAGATGGTTTGCAACCTGTTTTATTGAAACTTCTTTGTTTTTGATTTTGTTTACAATTCCATGAACTTTTTCATCACTTGTGTAATATCCTAAAAACTTTCTTATTGGCATTATGTTTGCAATGCAAAAACTTGCAATTGCAAGAAGCAGTACAAGAATTTCAAATTGAACAAAGTATTGTAGGATTAGTGGAAATCCAAGCCATAGAAGAAAGATAAAAATTGCTGTGTGATATAAGAAGCGTGTTTCTTCAGGAATATTCCAGCCTCTTTGTTCAAGAATTGAAAGAAAGATGTCTATTACGCTGAAGAAAGCATTGTTTATTTTGTCAAAAAATCCTTTTTTTGGTTCCATATTAAAGTCAATAATAGTAGGCAAGGGAGAAATATTAAGCTTGCCTTTTGCTGTTTCCTCAATCCCTTTTCTTATTCCGTTCCTTTTTCAATTTCCTTCATTCACTCCTGTGCTATTGGCAAATTTACACAATAGCTTTCACACTCCCCATCTTTGTTGCATATGTCTATTGTGATATTGTTGTCGTCATTGCATTCTTTGTCTCCATCACAAGCTATTTCACATGGTTCTACCATAATATTCTGGTCTGCTGTTGTGTTCCCATCACTGCTTCCGGTGTTAACGTCTCCTGTGTCATTATCTGTACTGTCGTCTCCTGTACCATTATCTGTACTGTCATCTCCTGTACCATTATCTGTACTGTCATCTCCTGTACCATTATCTGTACTGTCATCTCCTGTTACTGTGTCACTATTGTCTGTTTCTTGTTCTGGTTGTTCTTCTTCTGTTTGTTCGTTGTTTGTTTGTGTTTGGTTTTCTTCGTTTTGCCATGTTTCTGTTAGTGGTTTTGTTTCTGCGTTTATTTCTTGTCCTTGTTCTGGTACTGGTTCTGTGTCTTGTCTGTCAAATTCCCATGGTGTTTTTTCTTCCTGTTCTTCTTTTGGCTGTTCCTTTAATGGTTCTGTTTGTAGTAGTGCTATGTCTGCTCGTACTGCTTTTACTTCCCAGTAGAACTCTTGGTTTAGGTTGCCGTTTTCCGTTGTCCTTATTGTGACTTGTCCGTTTTCGACTCCTCCGTCTACATAAAG
>DAOWAC010000054.1 GCA_030634785.1 Chloroflexota bacterium
TAATATGTACACAATAGATGTATGCAACAAAGACAGTATGTGTGAAAGCTAGTGTGTAAACCTATGGATTGAAAAGTAAAAAATCAGGATAGATTAGGAACATTCTCAATAAGAGTAGCCTTTACAACCGCTTTTGTTATTATAAGTGCTCCAATCCATCCAACTGCAACTCCACCTAAAAGAACTGCCCAAAAGAATATTTCAAGCTGGGTTATTGGAAACAGAGAAAGCTGAACTAAAGAAAAAAGACTTCCAAAAGGAGTGTATAAGAGGATCAATTGCAGGAATAAAGAAAAGCCAACTGCGTAAACAAGCCATTTGTTTTCAAAAAGCCCAATATGTTCCTGTTTTCTTATTACTCCAATCCTGACAAACTCGTAAAGAATAAATCCTGTAAAAAGCATTGTTTGAGCAAGAACAATTCCACCAAAAGAAAAGCCAATAAAGAACACGCCTATTAAAAGAATTGTCATCCAAATTCCAATTCCTGCAATTAAATAGGCAAGCCTTTTGTTTATTACGCCCTCGTTTTTCTTCTTTGGCTTTCGCTTCATTATTTGTGGATTGCAGGGATCAATTCCAAGCGCAAGAGCCGGAGGTCCGTCAGTTAAAAGATTAATCCAAAGAAGCTGGGCTGGAAAAAGTGCAACAAAACCGCCAAAAGAAAGAAAGAAAATCACTAAAACCTCTGCAAGATTACAGGTCATTAAATAATTAACAAATTTTCTAATATTGTCAAAAATTGTCCGCCCTTCTTTTACAGCAAGAACAATTGTGCTAAAATTGTCATCAAGCAAAATTATGTCAGAAGCCTCTCTTGCAACATCTGTTCCACGCAAACCCATTGAAACACCCACGTCTGCCGCGTGCAATGCAGGAGCATCATTTACTCCGTCACCAGTCATTGCAACAACGTGACCATTTACCTGCAGTGCTTTTAGAACACGAAGCTTTGCATCAGGAGAAACTCTTGCAAAAACACCTGTTTCTTCAACAGCAAGAGACAATTGTTCGTCAGTAAGCTTATGAACCTGATTACCATCAAGGGCTTTGCCCTTAATTCCAAGCTGGTCAGCAATAGATTTTGCAGTAACAACATTGTCTCCTGTAACCATTACAACCCTAATACCTGCACTCCTGCATTCTGAAATGCTTGCCTTAACCTCTTTTCTAGGAGGATCAATCATTGCCTGCAATCCAATAAAAACAAGCTCTTTCTCAAAATTCTTTCCCCCTTTTGTTTCCTTTTTGTAAGCAAATCCAAGAACCCTCAGAGCCTGTGATGCAAACAACTCGTTCTTTGCAAGAACTTCATCAACGTCCTTTTTACAAAGCTTAACTTCCTTTCCCTGTAACAAAATTTTCGAACAGTGTTCTAGAACTATTTCAGGCGCTCCTTTCATAAAAATAACTTGCTGTCCGTCACCTGCATCGTGAACTGTAACCATTCTTTTTTTCTCAGATTCAAAAGGAAGTTCATCAATCCTAGGCATTGAACTAAGCATTCTTTTTTCACTGAGCCCTGCCTTTCGTGCACTTACAAGAAAAGCAATTTCGGTAGGGTCACCTACAAAAATCTGATTGTTTTCTTCATCAAAAGAAATTTCAGAATTATTACACAATGCACCAGCCCTTAAAAGAGGTTCAAATTCAGAAGCAGGAATTTTTATTTTGCCAAGCATAAAATTTCCATCAAGATCATGTCCTGTTCCTGTAACATCAATCATTTTTCCGTTTGAAAAAATCTTAGTAATAGTCATTCTGTTTTCAGTAAGAGTCGCTGTTTTATCAGTGCAAATAACATCAACGTCTCCCAAACCTTCTACAGAAGCAAGCTTTCTAACCAAAGCATTATTTTTTGCCATCCTACGCGTTCCCAAACCAAGACTCCAGGTTACTACAGCAGGTAAGCCTTCCGGAATTGCTGCAACAGCAAGACTTACTGCAGTTAGAAAAACTATTATAAGTCTGTTTGTCCAAGACCCAGGAATCTGTAAGAAAAACATTTGGTTTAGTGCAACAAAAACAACAACAATAATTACAAGAAAACCAATTCTTTTTCCAAGCCTGTCAAGTTCAACCTGAAACGGTGTTGACTTTTGACCAGGACCATGAAGTTTTTCGGCAATCTTTCCAACCTCTGTTTTAAGACCTGTTTCAGTAACAATGCCCAAACCTGTTCCGCTTGTAACAATACTGTTTTTGAAAACCATATTAATTCGTTCTGCCAGAGTTGTTTCCTGTGGCAAAATCTTTGTGCGCTTGCTGACAGGCATGCTTTCTCCTGTTAAAAGAGATTCGTCCAAGTGCAAATTTCTTGCCTGAAAAACACGTGCGTCTGCAGGAGCACGCTCTCCTGCTTCTAAAAAAATCACATCGCCTGGAACAAGTTCAACTGCCTCAACAATTTGCTTTTGTCCATTGCGCAAAACAATTGCCTTGTCAGGACTCATCTTTTTCAAAGCCTCTAAACTCTTTTCAGCTTTAAATTCCTGAAAAAAACCAAAGATACCGTTTGCAAGAACAATTACAAAAATTAAAACAGCATTAATTAAATTGTCTTCATATCCTGGAAAAAGACTTACAATAAAAGAAACAAAAGACGCAGCCAAAAGAACTACAACAAGAACACTTTTGAATTGTGCTGCTAAAATTTTCAAAGGAGAAATCTTTCTCTCAAGCTTTATTTCATTTGGACCAAATTCTTTAAGCCTCTGCTTTGCCAAACCAAACGAAAGACCCTTCTTACCAGACTCAAGCTGCTTAAAAACATCATCCAAACCAAGACTGTGCCAAAGCATTAATTCTAACTCCTTTATTGTTCACTTGTATTCCCTTATTCTCATATTTCTTTTATATAGTTCTCTTATATAATTCTCTTATATATTAGTTTCTTATATTAAAAACAAAATATCATATTAAAGAAATAAAATAAAGGCATCAGCGACTATTAAAGGTTTTGGTAAAAAAACTTTACAAAAATTGCCAAGAAAAGAAATGGCAAATTCTAAAAAAAGTTAGTCAAAAACCTTTATATATTAGAATGATGTTTGTATTACCATTCCTTTTGGGGAAAAAATGTTCAAATCTACTGTAGGAGGTAAGATTAATATGAATTCTTTAATGAAACTTTTAGTGCTCTCGACACTAATAATATTTATAATGTCCAGCGCAAGCGCAGCTGTTACAACAGTTGACCTAAACGCATGGGACGCAAACAATAGCAGACACGCAAATGTAGGCGAAGACTTTAATATTATAATCCCGCAAGCGTTTGTCAGCGACATAAACAGCGATTTCAATTATTTAATCGCATTAAATTATGAAGGAACCTATGTTGATTTGAACGTTAATGTATTAGGAGGAACTGCAATGGCAGCAAGTTGGAATACTACGTTAGCAACCAACGATGCAAATTCTGGTTCACGAACTCTAAGTGGAACAGGACCATGTGCCAACGCAGGGGATGTGAACGTAATAGTTTTTGACCCAAGGAGCGATTTGAATATTTTTAATGTTACAGTTACACTTCCATCAACTGGAAAAATAAAGCACTTAATTGGAAAAGCAGTTATGATTGAAATATGGCCACTGGTAGGCTCAAGTACAAGAGCTTCAACATGTGGTGCAACAAAAGTTGCCGACGGAAACTTTATTATCGGACCTGCAATAATTGCATATACACCAAATGCAAGCAATGAAGTAGGAATAATTGACCAAGACATTACAATCTTTGGATTTGGATTTACACCATCACCATCAACTGGTATGGACAATAACGTAGAAATATTCATTTACGATGCAAACGGAATAGGAATGTATGATGTTAATTACCCAGGAGACATGAATATTTCAAAGGCTTATGCATCAGCAAGTGTTTCATTGCTTGGAATATTCCACAGATTACGAACAGATTTGGACACAAACGCAACAGTACTTGATTTGAATTCAGCAGGTCCTGGCGTAGCAGGATGGGAGAATCTTTGGCCAATGGGAACAATGGACTGGAACGGAATAACGGTTTACCCAGATGCAAACGGAGAATTTGACGTAAACCTTAACATCCCATATGTTTCAGCAACAGGCGGAAGCACTATTGGAAGAAATGATTTGAATACATTAAGAGCACATTCTACTGCAGACGGTGACGTAAACGCAGTTTTCATAATTGCACCAAAACTCAGCCTAGCAGGCGACATGAACGCAGTAGTTACAATAGGCGGAACTGTATACGATCTTAATACTGCAATATTAAACCGTACAATTTCAAACATTCAAGCGGTTTCAAACCTAATAATAAAAATGGGCACCCTCATCAATGGAGATGGTGCAACAAGACAAATAAACGTAGCATTTAACGCAGATACAAACTTTGGAATAAATTCAATTTTAAATATGGGAACAGACTTTAATGGTCGTTCAGGATATGTTGACATAGACACCAACAAGATTGCAAACGGCGGAATAGACGCAACAGTAACAATGTACGATGTAAATATTGGAAGCGCAACAACACCGTTTGTTCTGAAAGACGGTCAGCCATGTTCATCAACAGTATGTACTAGCCAATCATGGGCTTATGAGACAGCTGCAGGAGACGGAAACCTTTCATTCACAGTAGCAGCATTCTCAAACTATGAAGCAAGTCCATTTACTATTGAAATGGTAGCACCATTAGGTGGAGAAAGAATAAGAACACCAAGAAACAACGCAGACACAAACTACCAGATACAGTTTAGGTTCAAAGACCTGAACACAGCAGACAGCAACAGCACACCTTTAAGAGGAATAATAACTTACGCTACAAAAAGAGGTGCAAATACAGGAGTAATATTTTATGACGTAAACCTGTTTGACGCAACAGGAATCAGATGTAACGGATACGACAATATCGATTCTACGACAGACCTTTCAACATGGAATAACTGTGTATTTGATTGGAACAGGTCAGATTTAAACAGCCTAGTTGGAGAATATGTAATTGACGTAAACATTGCAACACCAGCAGGAAGAATATTTGAACAATCAGCGTTAACAGGAACAGATTCAAATGTATACATTAACCCACCGTTGATTGAAATAACAGATGCTAACATAAACGACGGAAACTATGTAACAAATAGAGGTGTTTGGCCTAGCGGAGGCGCGCAAGGCGTATTTGACATAAACTATGTAGTTGACTTTAACATATATTTGCCAGACCTAAACTCCGATCAAAACTTTACACTGGCAGACTACAATATCCACTTTTTCCTAGGTCCAACGCAAACCAGCATTGGAGTAGGATTAGGCGTAAGTGATATAAATTCCAACGGAACAGAACAGATGGCTGACCAGAACTTCCAGCTTGGCATGGCAAGAGAGTGGATAACTAGTACAAGTGTTTCTGCCTTAGGAATTGATATTAACTGTACCCAACCACCAGCAGCAACACCATACTTTGACTACAACTGTAGAATGCAATATGACACAAACGGTGTATATACGCAAGGCAAAAACTATCTTACAGTAAGATTGGTAAACAACGTGGCAAAAACAACATATTATTCATCAGTAACCGGAGCAGGCACTCTAGGAAGTGTACTCAACACAGTTGATGTAAATGAATCATGGGACATCAATGCAAGCAAGTATGAATTCAGCATAAACGATAACAATGTTCCAAGAGCAACTTTTGGAACAACAGGAAACTATGGTTCAATTACCACATCAGTTAGTGGATCAGAATATACCACAACCATAACATGTGATGACAATACCTCAGGACCAGCATATTATTACTACAGAGAATCAGGAGGAACATGGAGCACAGGTTCACAATATGATAACACAGTTACTATAACCAATAACAGTGACAAAACAGTGACAAAAACATATGAAGGCGGATGTAAAGATTACGCAGGCAATACAAGTGACATAAATGCACAAATTACAGTAACACTAAGTCCAAAAGGAAGCAGGACACCGCCACCATCACCAGGACCAAGCGGGGGTCCAGGACTTCCACCAATAACTGTTGAGGGAACCGAAACAATATTAGTAATTGAAATCCAAGGAACAGCACCAGTAGAAAATATAACAGAAACCCTTACAGAAGCAGGTTTCACAGAAGAAGAAATTGCAACAGCAACAATAGTTGTAAGTAGTACACCAGTAGACCAAACAGTAGGAGTTGACAAAATAACAAACGAAGCAGGTGCAACATACCAAACTTGGGTTTCACTAAAGGTGACAAATACCTCAAACAAGAAATGGAAGAATGTGAAAGTAATTGTTGATATTCCAAAAGGAATTGCATCAAATGCTTCACATATAAATAGCGAATATTCAATGACAGTCCTTAAGGCAGATCCAATAATTGAATTCACCATCCCAGAAATACAGGTTGGTGAAACAGCAAATCTTAGATACACAACAGACAAACAAATTTCAGATGTTACAGCAAGACTGCTTCCAATAGGAATGGTCACAGCATACACTGAAGTAGCACCTTGTGACGGAGTAAACTGCGAAACACAAGTTTGTGCAACAGGCGGATGTAATCCAGCAACAGGACAATGTGAATACGACTACTATGCTGACGGAACAAGTTGTGGAACAGGAAAAGAGTGTCAGTCAGGCACATGTGTTGACAAACCAACACCACCAGTAATAACACCACCAATAATACCTGAGCCACCAGTAGATTATACACTGCCAATAGTTGCAATAATAATCATCATCATAGTAATTGCAGGCACAGTATACTATAAAAAAGAAAAAGGGAAGTAATTCCCTTTTTCAATCTTTTTCTTTTTTTTCTCACAAACACAGGCTGCGCCAACAAGAAAAAAACAAACAAAAGCCCTTAGTTAATCGTCGAAACTCACAAAAGGTTTAAATTACTGCCAAAGCCCTTTCCTTTTATTGGAGGAAAGAAAATGCTGAAAGAAAAAAGTCTGGAAGACAAAGACAATGAAGAAAATGAAAGTTGTTGCGACGAAGAAGGAATTGGATGGAATATCCTGCCATTACAAAAGCATTTAAAAGAAAACGAAAAAAAATACTGCA